>NZ_CP163522.1 GCF_041080675.1 Streptomyces sp. cg36
GGGCATAGAGCGCGAATTGCGCAAGCGCAATTCGGATTCCCCCGCAAGCGGGGGAATGGAATTCCGCAAGCGGAATTCCGAACGGAATGCAATTCGCGCAAGCGCGAATTGGAGGCGACCGCGCAAGCGCGATCACCGGGGCTGGCTACGAGGGGAGGTGCATCACGCGCGGGACTGTGTAGCGCTTGGGGTTCCTGCCCACCACCCCCGCAACAAGGGTGACGGACCGTCGGCCCGATCGAGTGCCGGCCTCCACCGCAGTGACGGGCTCCGCTGCGCTCCACCCTGACCACTCCCCCACCCTCGAAACCGGCCGCTCACGTTCACGAATACCCCGCCAGCTTACACGTCCAACCCACTACTGTGGGGCGGATTACGTACACGCATCACCCGAGCGAGCGAACGCGCAACCAGCGTGATGCATCACGCAGCGCGGGTGTGTAGCGTTTGGGTCCTGGCCGCACCACCCCTAAGCCCGTCCAAAAACTCACCGGCTGAATTCACGATTGCACGGCCTTGAATACCTTAGCCACAGAACGGAAGCCCGATATGGGAATGACGGAATTCGGCGTACGGAGGTACATGAGCCGTTCGGCCGCCAGGCCGTACGGCGGAACCCACCACCGGCACCGGCCCCGCCTCCATGCTTTTGAGCGTCATGGCCGGTACAACCCGAGACGCAGCTCCGCTGGTGCCGCCTACGGTCCGCACCCGACACACGGAGCCGCACGCGAAGCCGCCTCAGCCCCGTCCGGGGGCCGACGCGCAGCAGCTGGCGGGCCGCCGGCGGATGGATCCGCGGCCTCCCCCGCCTGGTCGCGAGCCTCGCCGCTGGATGGAGCGGCTGGAGGGCGCGGCGCGGGCCGTAGGGGGCGCGCCTCTAAAGATCAGATAGGTGCGAGCCTCTGACCTGCGAAAACGCGCGAGATATATGCAGCCTGAGTGAATGGATCACGCCCGAGGGAGGCGAGTTGCATGCACGTAGGTGAATAGATCGTTCCTGTCCAGAGACACGCCCGCCGCGTGCATACATCGCCTGCATAACATCGCAGATCTGCTATGTTATGCAGCCCCGACGATCATGGAGGAGAGCCCGTGGCCCAGCCCTTGAGGCGCAGCGCGGAGGCGCCGGCGACCACGCCGCGGCTGGCCCCCGCTCCGCCGCCCGCCGATGCCGTCAACGGCATGGAGACGGCGCAGCAGCTGGTGAGCAGCCTGGAGAGGCTCGCCAAGCGCGGCGGCACCTTCACGACGAAGGACCCGGTCAAGCCGTACGTCTTCTACGGCAAGGGGCACCTGAGCATGTCCCAGGTGATCGAGGACAACCTGTGGAAGTTCGATCTGAGCGCCATGTCGCGGAACGTCTTGGACTACCTCAAGACGCACCACGACAAGGAGGGCCTGGTGGAGATGACCCAGGGCGGCCTGGCGAAGAAGTACGGCTGCTCGCAGTCGAAGATCTCCCGCGCCGTGAGCCAGCTCAGCCACCACAACTTCACCTGGCGGGAACGCCGTGGGGTGTACCGGCTCAACCCGCTCTACGCTTACCGGTGGGGCAGCGAGAAGCAGCTGCGCCTGGTGAAGTCGCTCAAGAAGACCCTGGTCGACCACGAGATCACCATCCCGACGGTGAGGAACGAGGCCACGCGATGAGCTCCGCTTCCATTCCTGGTTTCCACAACCCGGAGATCTTCGAGGTCCTGCCGAACGCCTGCCTGTCCCCGACGGCCCGCGACGTCTTCGACGTGCTGACCTCCCGCCAGGAGCCGGGCGGCCTGGTCAAGATCCGCCAGCAGGAGCTAGCCGAGCGCCTCGGGCTCACCCAGTCCGTGGTCTCCCGGGCCATCAGCCAGCTGCGCGACAAGGGCATCATCAGCGAGCGGCAGCGCCGCGGCGAGGTCCTCATCCACCCGCTGCTGGCCGGCTACGAGTCGCTGAGCCACATGGTCAACCACCTCAAGGCGCCCGACACGTTCGTGTGGCCGCTGAACTTCCCGACCGGCGACATCCGCCCGCCGCGCGCCCGCGACGCCCGCATCGGCACAGACTTCGACCCGGACCCCGACGGGGGCGAGGACGCCCCGCTGCCGGACGCACCGCCCGCTCTGCGACTGGCCGGATGATCCGCGACTCCTGCCCCGCCACCACGGCGCCCACCCCACCGGGAGGGCGCCGTCGTCGTTCCCGGCCGCCCCGCTGCAGCACGGTGGCCGGCCCGCTCGCCGTCGTCGGCAGCGCGCTGTCTCGCGTCGTGCTGTATGCAGCAGCCGCATAGATCTTTTGGCCTGCTGTACGAGCAGCACCCTTGTCCCGCCTGGCCCATGCAAAAGCTGCGCTGCCCCGGACCCTCGCCGTACAGCAGACCGCGAGCACGACCAGGACCACGGGCAGCACCGACTACAGCACCGTCCCGGCCAGGGCCCGGCGGTCACCGGTCAGGGCGTAGCGGCGGGCAGCGAGGCCGTGGTCGAGGGGCTCGCCGATCTGCTCGCACAGGAGCGCCAGGACGTCGGCGGCCTCGGTGTCGGACAGGTAGGCGGGGGCGACTTCGAGCATCAGCTCCCCGATCGCGTGGCTGCTGGCGGCGAGGTCGTCGACGACGGCGCGCAGCGCGGCGACGGCCGGGTCCGCCGGCGGTTCGGCGGGCGCCGGGGGCGGCGCGGTGCGGACGTCGCGCACGGCCTGGCGGACCACGGCGCGCACCGTGGCCGTGTCGAGGGCCTGGAGGCCGCTGTGGGCGAGCGCGGCGAGTCGGCGGGTGATGATCTCCGCGACGGCGTCCGTACGGCCGGAGACGGCGATCAGGGCCCGCTGGGACAGCCCGTAGTCGAGCGCGGCCGCGGCGCCCGGGGCGCTGTCTCGCGTGCGAGACGTCTCGGGGCCGGCGGCAACGGCGTCGTGGATCGCGGCGAGCGCGCGGGCGACATCGAGGAGCCGGTACGCCTGGGCGCGGCTGATGCCGAACTCTGCCCGGCAGTACGACTCCCAGCTGCTGTGCCCGAGCGGCACCCAGACGCGGGCGGCGTGCGCGTCGCGGACCCGGGCGGCGAGGACCGCCACGGAGCGCCGGACGTCGTCCATCGCCTCGCGCAGCCCGGCCGTCAGCTCCCGGGCGCGGGCCTCGCTCAGCGGCGGCCGCGCCGGTTCGACGCCGTGCTCCTGGTCCTCGTTGTCCTCGCCCACGACTCCATCGTCCTCCGCGCCGGCGAGCACCACCAGGGCGTGCGGGAGCACGAGGCGCGAGCTCCGTCTCACACCCTCACAGCCTCACAATTCACCCCGTCCACCTGGGAAAACGGCCTGTGAGTCTCCTAGCCTCACAGCGTGACACCGGCACGCGGGGCGGGGCTGTCACGCTGATCCGCGACGGCGGGCGCGGGCCTGCCGCACGAGGCGAAGGGGGCCCGGTGGCGGGGATCGAGCGGGAGCCGGCGGAGATGCGGATACCGAAGGCGGCGCTGGACGCCTTCGCCGCGGCGCTGAGCGTGCGCACGGTGGCGATGAGGACCTGGCCGAACGACGGCCTGGAGTGGATGTACCCGGTGGGCACGTGGGACGAGGCGCACCTGGAGGTCGCGCTCCTGCCCGGCGGCGAGGAGGTCTGGCTGCGGATGTCCACCGACTGCTCCAGCGTCGCCGTGTGGACGATCGAGCAGTGGTGGGAGTTCGCCGGGGAGCTGCCCGGCGCGACGCCGCCGGCCTGAGCCGCGGGCGGCCGGAGCACGGACGGCGGAAGTCGGCGTGGCTCCGGCGGGCCAGGGTCGTTGAGCACCCGGCCGGGGTGCTGGCCGCCGGAGCGACGCGAGCGAGGACCGATGCCGAAGAAGCCCCACGACCCGACGTACGGGTTCGACGCGGAGACGAACACGGTCCGGGTCGATCAGCACGACCTGGCGCGGCTGCTGCTGATGTTCCGCAAGGTGATGCGCGAGCAGCCGCCCGGCACGTGGAAGCACATGAACGACTACGACCTGTCCTTCGAGCGCCTCGCGGACGCGGTCGACGCCAGCTCGGAGATCCGGTACGGCAAGCGCTGGACGGGACCGGATGCGCGGATGCGGTGCACCACGACCGAGGCGGCCTACGAGTGGCCGAACGGCGCCCCGTACGACGGGGAGGGGACGTTCACCTGGTTGGTGCCGGGCTACGGCTCCCACGCCACCAAGGACGAATCCTTCCGCAGCGTCACGCACAAGGCGCTGTGCGGGTTCAGCTGGGCGAAGGACGATCGGCCGCGCCGGGTGGAGGGGCTGCCGGAGTGCCCGGAGTGCCGGCGCGAGGTGCAGCTCGGTGCCGACCGCCCGCGCGGCGCCTGGTGACAACTGCCGGGCGGATACGCGTTGCCGCCGGGTGGCAACGGGTGGATACAGCGGTGGCTACGATGCGCAACGGCCCGGCCCCGGCAGCTGCAATGCCGGGGCCGGGCCGTTGCCACGGGTGGCTACCCGAGCCAGACGATGTTCAGGACCGTCAGGCTGTTCAGGGGCCGGTTGACCCAGTAGGTGACGGAGAGCTGGCCGACGGCCGCGTAGCGGACGTCCTCACCCTCGTCGTCGTCGGTGTCGAACTGCCGGAAGCCGAACGGATCGCCGGCGGCCGCGGCGAGGATGTCCCACACGGTGTCCACCGCGTGCTCGGGCAGCGCGTCCAGGACCTTGGCGGCCGGGGCGGAGACGCGGACCGCGTACGGCGCCGGGCTCACCCGCGACGGCGGCGGAGCTCCGCCAGGTCGACGGCGTCGCTGTCGTCGTACCCGGAGGCAACGAACGCGTCGACAGCCGGGGCGTGCGCGAGGCGGCCCTGCCACTCCTGGACGACCTCGTAGAGCCCGGCCAGGGAGAAGCTGCGGCGGGATTCCTCGAGGGCGGCGGTCCACTCGCGCTCGAAGGCCGGCACCCAGCGGTCCGCGCGCTTGTCGGCGCGCAGCTGGGCGAGGAGTTCGGCCGGCGCCCCGGGCGCGGGGGCGTAGGCGGTGACGGGTGCGTGGTCGGGCTGCGCGCTCATCGTGTCCTCCCAGCGGGTCCTCCCCTCACCGTACGCGCGCCGGGTGGCCGTGGATGCGGTCATGGGCGGATCCCCTCCTACCGGGTCAGGGTGCGGGCGACGGCCTGGGCGTGCTCGCGCAGCGGCAGGTCCTGCTTGTCCCAGGTGGCGGCCACGTAGTTGAGGAGTTCGGCCGTGGCGCGCTCCGAGTCGCTCGGGTCGCTGGTGAGCAGCTTGTCGGCGGCGAAGGCGACGTCGACGGCCGGGGTGGACAGGTCCTCCGGAGCGAGGGCGTTGCCGCGGTCGACGTCCAGGACCAGGAGGTGGCGCACCAGGTTGCGGGACTGGATGGTGATGGTGTCCTCGCGCGGCGAGTCCGCGTCCGCGACGGTGAAGCCGGGGTGGTTGAGGATCGCCGCGGCGATGGCCTCGGTGAGCACCGGCTCGGGCAGCAGGTCGTCCTCGGTGGGCTCCGCCTCCTTGAAGGTCAGCGTGTAGTTGATGCCGGCCTCGGTGGTGAACCACACCGTGTCGCCGCCCGGGTCGGCGTCCGCGGCCGCGAAGTGCGGGCTGCGGCGCAGCGCGTCGGCGACCCGGACCGGGTCGTGGTCGGCGTCGAACAGCGGGCTCTTGTCGCGGTCGATGGGCGGAAAATCAGCGGTCACGTATTCGCTCCTAGTCAGTAATCCAGATCAAGGTAATCGATGTCGTTGATTTCTACGTCCGACAGTCCCATAGCGCGACCGCCGCCGTCCTGGAAATAGACCTCCTTAAACCCTTCGGCGATGATTCCGCGCATCTGCTGGTCGCTGGCCCCCGCGTCGCGGGCGTCGAACAGCTGCTGCGCGTACGTCGCGGGGAGGTGCACGGTGAGGCGGCGGAACCGCCCGTCGTCGGTCGATCCTGCGGACGACGTGTAGCCGAACCGGGCCCGGGTCTCCACCGTGATCCCGCCCGACGCGGCGGCCTGCTTCTGCCGGCGCTTGCGCACCAGCGGCTGCCAGCGGGCCTTCACCGCGTCGTCGATCTTCGCGGCGACGTCGGCGCGGGCGTGCTTGCGGGCGCCGCGCCGGTACCTGTTGACGGAGTCGGCGGTGACCCCGAGCTCCTGGGCGACGGCCTTGGCGCTGCCGAACTGCTTGATCAGGAACCCGATCTGCCCCTTGAGAGTCTTGGGCGGGTCCTTGGTGAACGCCTCGCGGTCGGCCCGCTCGATCGCGTCCTCGATCTCCCCCACGGGCTACTCCCCTTCGTCCAGGACGGCGTCGCCGCCCTTGATGTGGCGGGCCGGGTTGAGGCCCTTCTCCATGAGGTCGACCGCCCACAGCATCTGCTGGACGCCCTCCAGCTTCGCCAGGCCGGGCGTGGGCCCGAGGCGGAATCCGCCGGGCTGCGGCTTGCCGGAGGCGGCGTACGGGAGGAAGTCGAGCGGGGAGGTCCCCGGGCTCGGGTAGACGACGCAGTCGGAGAGCACGGCCAGCGGGTACAGGCCGGTCATGTCCGCCATGTTGCGGAGCTTGCGGTGCATGTTGACCCGGGCCTTGCTGATGACGGCGGCCCGGATGTCGGGGCGCCACGTCGGCCGTGCGAGGGCCGGCCACGTCTCGCCCTCCTTGTAGTGCTTGCCCTGGGGGCGCTCGCGGAGCTTGCCGACGCCCCCCTTCACCGTGGCCTTGATCGCGGAGAGGACGGCGGCCAGGCCCGGATCCTTCTCCTTGTGGTGCTCCATCGCCGCCAGGAACTCGGTGTCGGACAGGTCCCGGGTGACGCCCATGTCGGCGAGGGTGTCGACGTAGGCGTTCTTGAGGCGGTCGTGCCACGGGTCGAGGTACGCGCCGGTCTCCCGGCGCAGGTACGCCTCGATCGGGTGCACGTCGTAGCCGAGCTCCTGGGCGTAGGCGAGGGTGTGCGTCTGGTACCAGGCCGGGCCGGTCGGGCGGGAGCCGTCCGGCGTGAACGGGCTGGGCAGGCGCGGGTCCAGCTCGATGTGGCTCAGGTCGGCCAGCCAGCTCCCGGGGATCTTCGGGTTGAACTTCGGGGCGTGGAAGTGGTCGGGCGCGCTGAGGCCGACGACCAGGCGGGCCGCGGCGGCGAGGAACGCCGTGTTCAGGTCGAGGCCGACCGCCCACGGCAGGGTGCACTCCTCATCCGAGAGCGTGTCCACCGAGCGCACCCACTGGTACGCCTCCTCGTTGAGGAAGCCGCCGGTCCAGCCGGAGTTCACGACGACGGGGTGTTCCGGGGTGGCCTCCGGCGGCGCAGGGTCCATCGGCTCGGTGCCGAGGCTGCCCGCGTTGTGGCCGGACACCCAGTTCCCGGTGGCCGGGTCCTGCACGGCCTTGGTGGGCGGGCGCAGTGCGGTCATCAGCTCCAGGCCGGAGACGGCGGTGGAGCCGCGCGGGGTGATGACCCGCTGGGCGTACACGCCGAGGACGCGGGCGATGTCGGCCGGCTCCATGTCGGTGACGCCGGGCCAGGACCGCTCGTCGAGGGCGTCCCAGGACAGGATCGCCAGCTGCACGCACTGGCGGTCGCGGCCCTGTGCCTTGCGGTAGATCCGCGCCCACGGTCCGAAGCCCCGCTGGGTGAGCTGCCACTTGGCCTTCGCGACCTGCTTGACGACCGGGTGGTCCTCCGGCAGGCGCAGCGAGCGGCGCTGCTCGTGGCCCTCCAGGCGCTCGGGCAGCCCCAGCTTCACGGCGGCCGCGGCGGTGAGGACGATCAGCGGGTCGCTGTCCTTGCCGTACCGGTTGAGCTTGGCGGCGCCGAGACCGGACTCGCGCAGCGTCCACTCCACCAGCTCCGGCACGGTGGTCGCCGGGCAGTCCAGCACGACGCCGCCCGCCGCGTACGCGGAGCCGTCGCCGTCCAGGACGGCCAGCGGGCCGTGCGGGAAGCGAGGGTCGACCGCGGGCTTCGCGGCCTTCTTCGCGGCCGGACGCCGGGACGACGTCGCCGGGCGCGCGGCCGGACGGGCAGGACGCTCGGGTACCGGCTTCACCGCAACGCCGATGTCGGGCTCAGCCTCGTCCTGCTCCACGGTGGGCACGCGGGTGAACGTCTGCGGCACCTCGGGCTGAGGCGCGACGGCCGGGGCCGGGGCGGCGGGAGCCGCGTGGGCGGGGTACTTCGCCGCCCATCCCTTGAGGAGCCGCTGGTACGCCTCCAGGCGCGGCGACTTCGGCTCGGAGCGGCCGTTCTCGTAGTTCTTGACCGTCTGCACGGTCGACTTCAGCGCGGTCGCGAGGCGGGCCTGGGTGATGCCGGCGGCCTCGCGAAGGCGGGCGCGCTCCGCCGGGGGCGGGAGCTGCGGCTCCTCCTCCAGCAGCGCGTCGATGTTCGCGAACAGCTCCTCTTCGGATGCCATGTCGATCTCCTTTCGTGCCCTCACCCTAGCACTGTTTACCCTAGCCTTTAACCCACTTTTTAACCCGTTCGGATTCATTGATCGGGCGGGAAATGGACGGCTCGAAGGGTCTGCCGCAGGCCCTGGCTCACACCTGACAGCCTCATCGCGCACCGCCTCCACCTGCGGAAACGCCGTGTGAGGCTGACAGCCGGAGCGTCATGCTGTCTGCTCCAGGCGGGGCGGCGCGGCCACGGTGCGCCCGGCCTTCTCGGCTCGGGCCCGGCGCAGCGCGGCGGCCTCGGTCGCGGCGGCCTGGCGGCGGCGCTGGAGGCGGGCCTGCTCGATCGGGGCCGGAGCATCGTCGGCGGCGACGTCGGGCTCGGGGAACGCCCGGCGCGACAGCTCGCGCATCGCGGCGGTCTGCCGCTCCACCGCCTCCGCGATCCCCGGGTCCACCCGGGACGGCGGCGCGGCCTGGCGGTGCGCCTCGATCGCGCGCCGGTACCCGTCCGGCGGCGGTCGGCGCTCCACCGGGACGGCGGGCAGGTCGGGCGCGGCCGGGGCGGCGGCCGCCGTGATGGTGGCGGTCCTCGCGGGCGCGGGCGCCAGGACGTGCAGGGCGCGGACGTTCGCGCCGGGCACCCGCTCGTTGGCCGCCGCGATCAGCTTCGGGGCGCTCCAGCGCAGCTTCGTGCCGACGGCCGGGGCGTCGGGGACGACGTCCAGGCGGCCGGTGTCCGCGTCGAACGCCGTCGCCTGCACGCGCCCGGCGAGCTCGGGCACGGCCGCGGCGAGGATGGCGTCGAAGTCGGCGAGGACGGAGCCGCCGGCGGCCGGGGCGACCATGCCGCGCTCGGTCATCATCATGCCGATCGCCGCACCGAGCCCGAGCGGCTCACGGCCGTCACGGCGTACGACGGTGGTGGTGCGCCGCTTGGGCTTCTTCGTCTGGTTGGCGCCGTTCTTCTTCGCCGCCTCCCGGGCCGCGACCAGGGCCTGGCGGGCGAGGTCGACGCCGCTCAGCTCGCCGGTCATGCGATCACCGCCCCGGTGGCGTCGCCGTCCAGCGGGCGCGCGGCGAGGCCGGGCAGTCGCTCCGTCCACGACGCGGTCCTCCGGGCCGGGGCGGCGGGCCGCTCGTGCAGCTGCTTCAGCCGCGCCGCCAGCAGGTGCTCGGCTACCCGCTCCCGAGCGGTGTCGGCGGCGTTCGTCGCGGCGGCGACCGCGTCCGCGCCGGTCGGGTTGTGCTGGAACCAGGGGCGGCCCTGCTCGGACCGGTACGCCCGCCGGGCCTCGGCTTCGGCCTCCGCAGTGCGGCCCAGCATCGCCAGGGCGTCGTCCTGGTACTCGCTGACGGCCTGCTGCGCGACCTGGAGCGCGGTGAACGCGTACGCGTCCGCAGCGGCCTGCGGATCGGCCTCCAGGGTGGCCACGTCGGTGATCTCCAGGAACTCCTGCCAGGCGGCGGCGGTGCTGTCCTCGATGGCCGTGCGGGCCCCGGCGACGGCCGCCGCGACGCTGGCCGGGTCGCTCAGGTCGGCGGAACCGGCCGCCACGAGAAGGCCGGCCTCACCGATCAGGGCCTCGGTCTGACGGCGGTGGTCGCACGCCTCGCACAGCCCGGCCGACCGGCCGCGCCCGCAGTCCTCGCACGCCAGCGCCTGCCGGACCGCGTCGGCGGCGGCCGCGGCCTGCCGCTCGCGTTCCGCCTGCTCAGCGGCTGCCGCACGGGCTGCCTCGCGCCGGGCCCGCTCCGCGCGGGCCTGCTCCTGGCGCCAGGCGAGGTCTTCGGCCTCGATGGCGGCCCGCTCGCGCAGCCGCTCCTCGAGGACGCGGCGGCGCTCGACGTCGGACAGGTCGGGCAGCTCCCGGTCGATGTCCGCGCCGATCCGGGCACGCCAGGCACGGCGCAGGTGGATGACGTTGCCGCAGTTCTCGCAGTCCTCGCCGGTGTCGAGCCGGACCCCGTCGTCGCACTTGAGGTGCGAGCAGGCCCGGCGCTGGGGCAGGCCCCGGTGGATCAGCCACGGGAACGGCTTGTCGACCATCGCCTCGCCGCCGGTCTCCGCCAGGCGGTCGGTCAGCCGGTCGGCCAGCAGCCGCGGCGCACCCTCCGGCGCCACGCCCAGGCCCGCCAGGTTCGCCAGCTCCGCCTTCGCGGCGGCTTCCACCTGGTCCTGCTGCCACCCCGACAGCCGCTCCCACAGCCAGGAGACCGGTCCCAGCGCTACCCGCAGACGAAGAGCAGCCGGGAGGGCCACCCGCCTCTGCTGCTGCGCCTTTTCCCACCCTCCGGCCTTCGGCCGGCCACCGACACCGGCCCCGGCAGCGCGCTGCCCCACCCGCTCATCGACCGGGGACTCCTTCGGCTTTTCCCCGCGCAGCGGGCCGCCCTCAGCCACCGGCGACGCCGACCCGGTAGCGGCGGTCTCGCCGTTGACGGCCTGGTCCTCGCGCACGCACACGCGCTCCGGCAGATCACCGGACCCCCCACGGCCTTCGCCGGAAAAACCACAATCAAGCTGCGGAGAAACGACGGGAGTAACCACAGAAGCGTGGTCTGCGTGGAGCTCTGCACCATCGGGACGCTCCTGATCCACAGCATCCCCGGCACCCTCAGCACCACCGATCCCAGGCGTACCAAGGGCACCAGCAGCACCGGCCGGACCATGATCTCCGCACGCACCATCAGGACGCGCCGAAAACACCGCACCGGCGCTCTCAGCCGCCTCCACAGAGGCCAGCGTGCGGCCATACGCGCGGGCGACCGGCAGCAGCATGACCCGGCCCCGGCCGTTCATCCGCGTCGACGTGGCCTTGCGCTGCCGCGCCACGACACCGGCCTCCGTCAGCCTCGCCAGGACCTTCCGGGCCCCCGACGGCGAGCAGCCCAGCAGCCGGGCCAGCGTCGCCGCCCCGCGCCCCTCGCGCTTCTTCACCGAGCCGCCGACCAGCTGCAGCCAGCCCGACGCCCGCGTGTTCAGCACCATCAGCAGCAGCCCGAGCCGGTCGGTCGCCGCGCCCTTGCCCGTCCGGCCGGCGAGCAGCCCCGGCGGCGTCGGCTCCTTGTCCTTCGGCGTCCAGCCGTGCCCGAACAGCGCCTCCAGGAGACGCAGCAGCGTCGCCAGCTCCGCCTTCGTCAGCACCAGCGGATGCCCCGCTCCCCCGCCGTGGTGAGCCCGCCACAGCGGCATGACCAGGCAGTCCAGCCCGGTCGGGTGCCCCTTCCCGTCCCTCACCACCTGCGTGTGCACCGCGTCCGAACCGCGGAGCACCGGCAGCACCTTGTGGTGGACCGTCGACTCCTTCATGCCCATCCACCGGCCGAGCTCCGCACCCCAGATCGAGGTCTGGAGGTCGTCGTCCTCGCCCTTCGGCGCCCGCGACTTCGCGTAGAGCACCACCGCGGCCAGCTTCGGCGCGTCCTTCAACCCGGCGATCGACGGGTCGGCCAGCAGCGCCTGGACCGCGTCGCGCAGCCGAAGCCGCATCGCCCGACCGAGGCGCAGCGGGTCCTCCGGGCCCTCGCCGTCCGGCTTCCCGGCGGCCGGCACCGACCGCAGCGCGTTCCGCTGCCCGGGAAGCCAGGACCCGTCGACGGAGTTGCCGAAGATGTCCGGCAGCGGGTGGTCCAGCACGGCGGCCGACGCCGCCCCCGCGCTCACAGGGACATCCCCGAGGTCAGGCGGTCAGCCGACCGGGCGTAAACGGTGTGACAGTTGGGGGGTGTGATGTACGTCACAATCCCGCCAGGGGGGACACCACAACCTGCGGTAATCACCCCCAAGGGGGTACTGACCTGGTCGTGGTCGACCTGACAAGACGACCGAAGCTCCTGCATTATGGCGAGACCAACCTTCATATGGATCAACGCGGACGGGCCCCTTGGCGGGGGCGCGATCGCAACGGCTCATGTGGTGGGCGGGGCAGTACGAAGGCCCAGAAGCGATCTCCTTTCGTTTGGTGGCGTTTTCGAACTGGTGTTTCGAAGCCCTTGGCGGGGCCTCGGAACGACCGAGGTGTTGGTCCTGGCTAGGGACCGGTGCTGCGGGTGTTGCTGCTGGACCCAGATGGGGCCCTTGTGGTCCTGGCTAGGGACCGGTGTTGCAAATGGCCCTGATGAGGGGCCGAGTGGGAGATATGCGGCTTGATAGCCGCGGCTCAGGACCGGTGACAGCCGGGATCTGAGCGGACCGCTCTGGTGGGGGATTGCCGCCAGGCGGTAGACGGGCCGCGCGAGGCCGAAGGGGATGGCTAGTCCGCCTCTTCTTGGCGCGCGCGGCCGATGGCCGGCTAGGTCATCCCAACCCCCTGAATCCGGAGGCTGGCGTCAGCATGTCCAGGCGCGCACCCGATGGCGTGATCGCGATGGTGGAACGGCCTTGCGGCGCGTGTAGTTCCGCAGACGCGGGTACTCTTCATTTCGCGATCACCTCCTTTCCAGGTGTCGCCCAACGAGGCATTGCCCCGTACGAGGCCCCGAGGACCATGCCCGGTCCCGGGGTTCTCGTCGTTAAGGATCACATCTGTGATCACCCTAACCCCCTGTGACGACACACAGGCGGGTCGAAAACGCAACAGGCCCGAGAAGTCCCGAATGCCGGAAGAATTGCGGCGTTTGACGGGAAACTCGTTACCGAGGTGAGTCGCCCAGTGGGTAAGTCGCTGAGTCCGCATCAGGCCAGCCCGCCCAGGTGCGCGTTAACTTCCTTCGCGGACGCAGCCAGCTCGTGCAGTTCCACGACCACGACCCCGGCCTCCACCAACTGCTCGTAGCCGATGCAGTCGTCGACGAACAGCGACGGCTCCCGCCAGGCGATGACCACCCGCGGAATGCCCGCCTCGAGGATGCGCTGTGCGCACGGGGTACGCGGCGAATGCCGCTGTGAGCAGGGCTCCAACGTGCTGTAGAGCGTCGCCCCGGCAACGAGCCGGGGGTCCGCCTTCCCGAGCGCGGCCTCTTCCGCGTGCTCACGCGGGTCGGACTCCCGGGAGTAGCCGGCCGCGATCTCGTTGCCGTCCTCGTCGACGATGAGCGCCCCGACCGAGTAGGCACCTGCGGCCGGCGGGCACATCGCGGCGAGGGAGATGGCACGCCTCATCCACTGCATGTCCTGCCATCGGTCGGGCGCGTACATCAGGCGCGTCCCTTCGGGGCGTAGCGGACGAGGACGACGTCGTCGATCGCGCGGACCTCGAGGACCTGCATCCGCGCGGTCGACCCGCCCGGGTAGTCGGCGGCTCCGAGGAACCGGGCGGCCTCCGGCTGGCCGACCAGCAGCGGCGCGATGGCGAGGTGCACTTCGTCGGCGAGGTCCTGGGCCATGAGCTGGGTGTGGATCGTGCCGCCACCCTCCACCATCAGCTGCTTGACGCCGCGGCGCCCGAGCTCATCGAGGACCAAGCCCCAGTCGAGGTCGGGCCCGACGCTGACGACGTCGGCAAGGTCCCCGAGCGTCGCGCGCACCTTCTCCACCGCGCTGTCGACGGTGACGACCAACTTGTCGCCACCGTGGTGCCAGAACTTCAGGTCGGCGGCGAGGTCGCCGGTGCGGGTGACCGTGACCTTGAGCGGGAACTCTGGCTTGCCGTCGGCGACGCGCTGAGCACGGCGTTCGTCGCTGTTGACCAACAGGCGCGGGTTGTCCCGGCGCATGGTGTTCGCGCCGATCAGGATCGCGTCGGACTCCGCGCGGACCTGGTCGACGCGGTCGAAGTCGGCGGCGTTGGACAGGCGCAGCCGCTCGGGGCTGGTGTCGTCCAGGTAGCCGTCGACCGACATGGCGGCCGACAGCAGCACGTACGGGCGGGCAGTCATCTGCTCAGGCATCCGTTTCTGTCTCGTGGAAGAGGGTGGAGTCGAAGGCGGCGCGGAACTCGGACACGACCGGCTCGCGCTGCCAGGGGATCAGGGCCTTGTCGAGCCGGGCGAGCTCGGTGGTGATCCGGCCGGAGCCCGTGTCCTCCGCCACCGTCAGCGCGTGCATCCCGATGGCGGCGGCCTGCTCCGGGACGCGCGCGCCGGCCAGCGCCACGGCCTGCCGCGCCAGGTAGACGCCGCGGTCGCGGTGGTAGCCGTCGGGCATCATCCGGATGGCGGCGCCGAACGCGTCCGCGGCCTGGTCGTGCTTGCCGAGAGCCTCCAGGCCCTGGGCGCGGTGAATCTCCACGTACGACGCGTTCAGCCACACGCCCCACGGGGTGGGGTCGGCGGCGGCGCCATCGAGGGCGTTGCGGACGTCGTCGATCGCCCGCTCGCTCTCGTCAGCGTCACCGCGCAGCGCGTGGCCATACGCCTCGTACGTGCGCGCAACGGCGGCAAGCCGGCTGCGCGGCCGCGCCATGTTCTGGGCGGCTTCCGCGAGGTCGACCACGTCGACCAGGTCCGCGACGTCGCCGGCCAACTGCGCCTTGCGGGCCATCACGTACGTGGTCAGGTCCTGGTCACCGACCGTTTGCGACCACTGCATCGCCCGGTCCAGCCAGTACGAGGCCGCCTTCGGGTCGCCCAGGTCCTGGTAGAGCCAGGACAGGAACTCGCCGTACTGCGTCTGGAGTTCCATCAGGTCGCGTCGGTCGGCGCCCTTCGCCTCGCGACGCAGCTCCTGGATGACCTGGATGTGATCGCGTGTCGCGCGGACCGCGTGCCAGGGGCCCAGCAGGTTGTCGTTGTCGATCAGCAGGCGGCGGGTGCGGCGCAGGTGCTCCACCGGTGTCGAGCCGTACGCAGATGCGGCCCGAGCCTTGCGAACCAGGCCCGGAACGGCACCCGAGTCCGCAAAGGCCGGCGAACCGATCCCTGCGGCGGCCGCCGCCCCGATCCCCACCCCCGTGCGCAGCAGCGCACGCCGATTCATTGCCACCCAGACCACCGACCCATCACGTAGACGACACGGGACCGAGATCCCTTCATCGTCCGACGCTGCCTGGTCCGGCATGGCCAGGGCCAGATCAACCGATGACTTGGCCACATGAACCGGCTGATTGGCCACATGCCCAGGCTCGTCTCCGATGCGCTCCCACAGCCGGAGCAGCATGCCGTTCGCTCCCAACGCACTGTCCAGCTGTGCGGCCTGCGCGCGGGTGGCCATGCGCTCAGCACGCTCGAATCGTCCCAGGTGGGAGTGGTCAACCATCGCCCGCTTGGCCAGGGCACGCAGGCTGAGACGGCGCAGATTCCGCAGCTCACGCAGCTCGTAGCCCCAGTTGTGCAGGGGCGACACCCAAGGCGTCAGCTCCCTTGGCTTCTGTGCCATCTCGCCCCAATCCTGTGGCTGATGTGGCCAGTTAGCCCGGCCACATGTCAGATCTGGAACTTGCAGCTCCCCGGGCTTAGAACCGAAGCAACGGTTTCCGAGCCCAGCGAGGGGGTGTTGCTCAGTGAGTGCTGTCGGGCAGTTCGATCTTCAGTTCAGGTCCGTCACCACGGCTGTAGTTGGCCGCGCGCTGGAACAGGGCACCGCTGCTGCGGTCGGCCGCTTCCACAGTCCGGACGTGCACGAATCCACGGTCGCTGTAGTACCGCTGGAGCTCGTCGTTGGAGCGCCACGCGTCCAGGCGAAGCAGCTGCTTGCCCTGGCGGAGCGCTTCCCGTCCAGCCCAGTCGAGCACGGCCGAACCAAGGTCCTGGCCTGCTACGTCGCGACGCACGACCATGCGGTGCACGTAGAGCGCGGGGTCGTCGGCCTCGGAAGGGGTCCAGAAGTCAGGGTCGGCGTGCTCGTCGATGGTGATGGTCGCGACCGGCGCACCGTCTGCTTCGACGATCCAGCACTCGCCGGCTTCGATGTTCGCCTTGATGCGTTCCTCGCGGGGCGGGTACTGCCACTGGTCGATGCCGCGCTTGTTGAGCCACGAGGCGGCGTGTTCCCAGAGCTCGATGACCGTACGCAGGTCGGTGGCGACGGCGGGACGGATCGTCAGAGCGTCCGCGACCTGGGGCCGACTGCGCTCGTAGGTGATGACGTGCCGGTCGCCGGGCAGGACGTTGACCACCGCGCGGACGGGCCTTCCGTCCTTCGTGAAGCCCGTGCACAGGTGTACGGCGACCGGCGTACCGGGGCCGAGCTGCAGGCGGTCAGCCTCTTCGGGCGTCGGCATCCGGACGTGCAGCTCATCAAGGGCGCGGACCTGCTCGTAGCCGAGTTCCGCCAGGACGACGTTTGCGCCGCGGGCGATGTCGTCCGGGTTCATGATCTCGCTGTTCTGGACCAGGGACAGCGGGAAGTGGCTGTCGTTGGTGTTGTACGGGATGCCGTCGACGAACCGGACGCGCCGGCGGACAACCACCAGCTCGCCCTCGTTCATCTGGAGGCGCTCGCGGACGTGTCGCGAGGGCGTCTCCACCTTCACCTCGATGTGCTGGCTGGCCTCCCGGCCTTCCTCGTGCATCTGGGTGAGGAACTGGTCCATCTCCGGCGACAGCGGGCGCTTTCGGAACTCGCCCTGCGGTCGGTACACCATCGGTCGCCGACTGCGGACGAAGTAGCCGCGGGGCCGGTCGCTGATGATGAGACCTTCGTTGACCAGGACTTTCAGTCCCTGTACGGCCGTCGAACGGGTGGTGTCCCATTCGGCCGCGATCTCTGCTTCGGTCGGCAGCCGGTCACCCGGGGCCAAGGTCCCGTCGGTGATCTGAGCGCGGAGTCTGTCCGCGATGCGCTGATAGAGGGCTCGTGCCCTGCCACTGACTGCCATGGGAGATGTCTACATGCCCGGGAATGACTAGTCAATGTAGGCGAAGGGGCTTGACCCCGTGTCGCGCGCCGTGCATGCTTCATTGCGTCGGGCATTGAGTAGTCAATGTAAGTCGACTACCTGAAGCTTTTCACCAGCACCACCGCAGTAAGTCGTCTGCTCCTCACGGGGCGGCCGGGGTCGATAGCACCACCAAATCCCCCGGGTTTCTCGACTGACCTGCGTGTACGTCGCAGCGCAGATGCGCTGTCCCTTCGTCAGGACGCCGGGTCTCCCGAGCGGCCTGACGGACGGAGAGAGCACCGCGACGCACCCCCTGCCACTCCGTACACAAGGAGCGCCGCATGTCCGTTTCGACCATGGAACCCACCGCCCGTCTCCGGAAGAGCCGGACCCGCACCAAGAAGGTCAGCTTCCGCGAGGCGCTCACCCTCTCCACCCTCCGCCCCCACCAGTACGACCTCCGCCCCCACTGCGCCTCGCTGATCTGCCCCGACTGCAACACCTGGGTGCCCATCACCGGCATCCAGGCCAAGGTCCACAAGCTGGTCCCGCATCACGCCGGCACCGCCCACGAGGACGCGCCGATCCGCTGCTCGGGCAGCAATCGACAGGTCATCGTCAACGTGAAGTTCGAGGTGTGGGAGCGGCGGCTGCAGGAAGGCGGCGCGGAGACCAACGGGCGCCGCTCGAACCGCGTCACACGGAAGCCGAAGACCGCGGTCGCCCCGGCCGTCATGCAGATCCTGTCGCCGCTCCTGGACGCCAAGGCCGCGCTCAAGATGTACGAGGCCCACACCAGGAACTGCGCGACCTGCGCCCCGTCCGGCCGCACCCGCTGCACCGACGGCGGCAGGCTCGCCCACCTGGTCGCGCACAAGCGCCGCACTGAACCCGCCCGCCGCGCGGCCCTCACGGTCCGCGAAGGACTGGCCGAACAGCGCGAGCAGGGGCTGTGGCTGCTGCGCGAACTCCAGTGGGCGTCGACCGCCAGCTCGGTCCGCCGGGCCGACATCCAGCGGGCCCACGACGCGCTGTTCGCGATGCTCCAGTCGCTCACGCCGAAGAAGGCCGACGGCCCGCAGCTGAACGACTGGGAGCGCGCCGACCTCATGTGCGCGATCACGCTGCTCGCCACGAAGGTGGAGCAGCTCAGCAGGTAAGGCGAGCGCACGAACGCCCACGGCCCCGGCCATCCCGCACACCGCGGGGAGGCCGGGGCCGTGGCTGCTCGTACAGCAGCCAGAACGACGACAGCCCCAGGGATTAGGGCCCCGGGGCTGTCCAGGACCTGACTGGAGGACCTGATGCAGCTCAGCATCGCACGCCCGCTCGGCAACACCGACTCGGACCCGGACATGGACGAGGCGTTGCGCCGGGCGAGGGGAGGCAAGTGATGAACGCGATCACCAGCCTGACCGACGCCGAACGCGACGAGCTGTCGCGGAAGAACGCCGAACAGAACAAGCGCTCGGAGAACAACCGGCGCTGACCGCCTGCAAGTCCCAGCAGTGCTGAACCCGGCCCTGCCCGTCGTCCCCGCGCCTTCCCGGCCGGGGCCGGCGGAGAGCGCCGGGAAAACTCCCGCACGCTCCGGCCATCCGGCCGCCACAACACGCAACAGCCCCGGGGCGGCTACCCCGGGGCTGTCTCTCGCTCTGGACCTTCTGGGAGGCCCTGATGAATCGCGGATCCATCGTACGCACGGCGAACTACAACTCGGTCTCCACGGCCGCCGGGCCCAAGCGGCCCCGCCCGGCCTGCGAGGGCGAGGACCCTGACCTGTTCTTCCCGGTCGGTGACGGTACGCGCGCCCTTTTCCAGGCGGCTACGGCCAAGGCCATCTGCCGTCGCTGCCCGCTCCAGGACTCCTGCCTCGAGGGCGCCTTGGAGCGCGGAGAGGAGTTCGGCGTGTGGGGCGGCACGGACGAACGCGACCGCCGCGCCATGCGCCGCCTGGTCGCCCGCACCGCCGCCTGACCGCTTCCCGCCCGGCGGGAGCGCCGGCCAACTCGCCGCCCGCCCCGCAGCACCGCCGCACATCGGCCGCCCACACCCCGGGCTGCCCCATTGATCCGCCCCCTGCTCCTGATGACAGTCCAGGAGCCAGACCTCGAAGGAGTCCTCCATGGCCGGGATCTTCGCCCGCATGACCAGCCCGCTGCGCCGTATCGACGCCGAACCCGACGAGCTGGTCAGCGAGGCGTACTGGCTGCTCAAGGAAGCCGAGAAGAACCACGGCGTGTGGGCGGCGATGAACGCCTACACCGGCATGGCGAGCGTGAAGATCCAGCTCGCCCAGTACCTCAAGGAGCACCGCGACTGACCGCCGCGGCCCCGGCCGGAGTCGACCTCCGCGCCGGGGCCGGCGGTTCTCCCGCTCCGCCACGACCGACCAGGCCGTGGCGGAGTCGGAGAGCCGGAACGGCTCGGCAAAGCAAAGAGGCCCCGTGCGAGGGGGCCTCTCCTTTGTTCTCGCGATCCGCTGACAAGGAGCGATTCGCATGGCCAACGCTACCAGCGGGGGTGCCCGGTGAGTACAACCACAACCCCGGCCCCCGACAAGACGACGGACGACACGTACGTGGCACACAGCCCCTTCGCGGCGCTGCTGGCCACGGTCATCGCCGTGGCCGCCACCGTCCTGGCCCTGTTCGACCTGTTCGCGAACGGCCTGTGGCCCACCTGCCTGCACCTGGCCGTCGGCCTCGCCGTCTTCGGCGCGGTCCGGCTGTGCGTGGGCATGGCCCTGGAGCCGTTCATCCCGACCGACGACCCGGAGAGCACCACATGACCG
This sequence comes from Streptomyces sp. cg36, assembly GCF_041080675.1. Taxonomy (NCBI): domain Bacteria; kingdom Bacillati; phylum Actinomycetota; class Actinomycetes; order Kitasatosporales; family Streptomycetaceae; genus Streptomyces; species Streptomyces cyclosori. Next base: position 19,827 of record NZ_CP163522.1, read on the forward strand.
CCGTCGACTTCCGCAAGCCCGACGTGATCCGCCCGGACGGCGACGACGACCCGCACTCCTGGGACGTCCCCGCCCCGGCCGACCACCCCGACCACAACGACGTCCAGGAGCTGGAGCACGACGAGGCCCCGGCGACCGGCACCGAGCCGGACCGCGACCCGCGCACCATGCGGCTGATCGCCGTCTTCGCCGGAGTCGGCGGCCTGGTGCTCGCCGCCATCGGCTTCACCGGCTCCTACACCACGCTCAAGAACCTCGCGGAGAGCAAGGACTTCGGTCTCTTCTCCTATGCGTTCCCGATCGGCATCGACGCTGGCATCCTCGTGCTCCTGGCGCTCGACCTCTACATGATGCGCAAGCGGATGCCGCTGCCGATCCTGCGCTGGGCCGCCCACGGGCTGACCGCCGCCACGGTGGCGTTCAACGCCGCCGCACCCAAGGGGCCGTGGACGGCCGACCCGCTCGCGGCCTCCATGCACGGCGTCATCCCGGTGCTGTTCATCATCGCGGTGGAGGCCGCCCGCCACTACATCGGCCGGATGGCCGACCTGCTGGCCGGCGAAGCCCCGCTCGGGTCGGTCCCGCTGACCCGGTGGATCCTCTCCCCGCTGACCACGCCCCGCCTGGCCCGCCGGATGCGGCTCTACAACCTCCCCTACAAGGAGGTCGCCGCTCAGTTCCAGCAGCTGCGGATCTACCGCGAGGGCCTGCGTCAGAAGTACGACGACGACGAGCGGGGCTGGCGGAAGGCGGCGACGGCGAACGAGATGCTGCCGTTCAAGTTGGCGCCCTTCGGGTTCAGCGTGGAGCGTGCCCTCGCGGTGCCGCTGGAGGAGGAGACCAAGCGGATCGAGAGGGAGGCGCAGGCCGCCGTTCAGCGTGCCGAGGCCGAGATTCAGCGAGTGAAGACCGATGTTCAACTCGGAGCCGCTCGCATTCAGGCGGAGGTCGACAAGATCCGCGCCGAGGGTCAGCTGAAGATCGCGAAAGCCGAAGCGGAACGGGAGGCTCAGGCGGAGATTCAGCGCGCCGAAGCCGATGCTCAACTCCGTGAGGCCAAGCGCCAGCACGCGCTCAAGCTCGCTGAGGACAAGGCGGCGGCCGAAGCGCAGGAGCTCGCCGACGAGACCGAGAAGCGCCGCACCCTCGCCCAGATCGAGCGGGAGAAGGTGCAGGCCAGTTGGGGTCTGGAGAAGCAGCAGATGGCCACGGAGGCCACCGAGGCAGAGCGCCGGATTCAGGCGGATGCCGCCGCCCGAGCCCAGCGCGACGAGGCCGCCCGCAAGGCCGGCCTCGCGGAGCAGCAGCAGCGTCTGGCGCGGGCCCTGGCCGAAGAGAAGAAGGCCCTCGAAGAGGCCGCTGAACACGAGCGGAAGGAGGCTGAACACCGCGCCGCGACGGTGAACAAGGACCTGGAGGCGCAGCGCGACGCCGAGGAGATCGCCCTCTCCAAGGCCCGCGAGGAGGCCGCGGTCGAAGAGGCCGCGGAACGCCGTGCGCGGGCCGCTGAACACGAGGCCCGTGCGGTCGAAGCCGCCGCCCTGGCCCGCATGAACCAGGTCGACTGGGACGTGCAGAGGGTCGTCGCGATGATCCAGACCCGGGGCGAGAGCGCGGTCACCGTCCGCGTCATCGCCGACGAGCTGGGCATCTCCACCGGCTCCGCGCAGGACCGCAAGACCCGCGCCGTCGACCTCCTCAACGGCGGCGGCACCGAGGCTCCGGAGCAGGCCGCAGCCTGAAACGGAACCTGATCGAAGGTCTTCCTGGCCCACACGGTCGCCCCTCGCAACGCCCCTCCGGCACACCGCCGGACGGGGTGGCTGCGGGGGTCGGCCGCGGCCGCCAGGCCGACCGCTTCACCCGCTCCACCCAGCACGATCCGGCCCGACCAACGGCCCGGAAAGCACCTTTTGCACCCCCGACCCCGCCGTTTACGGAAAGTAGCGGCGAGGCGAGGCGAAGCGAGGCGAGGCGAGGGGGAAACCCCCTCCCAGCCCCCTGCTGAGCCCTCCAACCGGGGGTGACGGGGGGCCTCTGCCCTCACCTCGCGTCGCCTCGCCTCTCCTCTCCGCTACGCATTGTGAGGATATTCGCCGTGGCAGACACCGCGACCGCGCCCCCGGACACCACCGCCGGCGGCACCACCACCGAGGACACCGACACCGCCGAGTACACCGTCGTCACCGAGCCTTCGGAGACCACGGACCCGGCCCCGGAGCAGAAGAAGACCAGCCGCGGGCGCCCCCAGGCGCTGCCGCTTCTTGTCCACGGCACGAACGCAACCGGAATCGCCACGGGCATCGCCTACGGCGTCGCCGGAGTGCCCGGACTCATCGCCGCGGGCGCGGCCGGAGTGGCTGTCGCCGCTGCCGCACTGGCCGGTCGCAAGAAGCGCTCGAAAGTCTCCGCCGCCCGCAAGGCCGCCGCCGCGAACCGTTCCGGAGGCGGCTCCGGCCGGGCCGGCGGGGGTGCGGGCAAGGGCGGTCTGCTCGGACGCGGCGGAGGTCGCGGCCGGTCGGGCGGCGGCGGCGCCGGGGGCGGCCGGATGAACAACCGCAGCGGCCGGTTGAACGGCACCGGCGGCAAGATGAACGGCACCGGGAAGGGCGCTGAACGGCGTCCCGGCGGCGGCCGTCACGCCGCAGGCGGCGGCACCGGTGGGTCCGGGTCCGGGAAGAACGGGCGCGGCCTGGGCGGTCTGCTCGGCAAGGGCGGAGGCCGCGGCAAGGGCGGCCTGGGCGGCGGAGCCACCAGCCCCGCCGCCAACACCCCCAAGGGCACCGGCGGCAAGAACGGCCCCGGCGGGAGCAGCGGCGGCGGGAAGGCTGGCGCCGGTCAGCAGTCCCGCACCGGCAAGGCGTGGCAGACCCTCAAGGGCTGGGGCAACAAGATGCGCCGCAAGGGCGGCGGCTCGGGCACCGGGAGCGCCGGTTCCTCCGGCGGCTCCAGCGGTTCCGGCTCCGGCTCCGGGTCGGGCTCCAGCGGCAAGGGCACCACCCCGGCGAAGTCCCGCCTCGGGCGCGCGATGCAGAAGATGCGCGGCTGGGCGGGCAAACTGCGCCGCTCCAAGAAGGGCAAGGGCGGTACGTCCGGCGGCTCCAGCGGTTCCGGCACCAAGGCCGGTTCGGCATCGGGCCGCCTCTACCGGATGCGCCGCACCGCCGCCCGCAAGCTCGGGCACTGGGCACGCTGCGCCGGAGCCGGATTCCTCGCCGGACTCGCCGGGCTCCTCACGCTGCCGCTGGGAATTCTGTGGGGCACCTGGCGCCTGCTCACCAAGCACCGCGACCCGCTCGCCGGGTTCGCCTTCCCCGTCCGGATCGCCGGACGGATCTGGCGGTTCTTCTTCCGCCGCTCCAAGGCCCGCCACGACAAGGAAGCCAAGGCGGACCAGCTCAACCTCACCGTCAACGACCCCCGGAAGGACACCGACCCCATGACCGGACCCTCTCTCGCCGCCGGCACCACCGTGCTGGACGGCAACAACTCCAAGTTCGCCCTCGCCATGCGGGCGACGCACTCCGCGTACACCGGCTACAGCCCGACCAGCATGATGGAGGTCGCTGCCGAGTACGCGGGCCTGCCCAACGGCATCCGGGCCGCGGCGATGGCCGTGCAGCAGATGGCCGTCAACTCCGACCAGAAGTACCCGTGCAGCAAGCGGGCCATCGCCAAGCTGACCGAGGCGTACCAGCGGATGGTCAACGCCGCCTCCCGTGCGGAGAACATGGTCGCTCTGTTCCGCTTCGCCCACGCCTTCGACATCGAGCGGATCGTCGCTCCGAGGACGAACGAGTGGATGTGGAACGTCACCCCGAACGGGTCGTCCGCGTCCGAGGCTGCGATGTTCCAGCCGGGCCGGATCGAGTCCGGGTGCGTCCTGATGGCCGTGCTCTACCGGACCTTCGACCCGGTCCACATGCTCCAGGTCGGCTCCGAGTACCAGGGCATCGGCTACGGGCTGAACGCCCTGGCCGACGCGATCGAGGCGCTGCACCAGCGCACCCGCGACCTGTACCCGGTCGACGACCGCGTCACCGACGAGCTCGGCACCCTGGTCCAGATGATCCGGGCGGCGGCCGACGACGCCGACATGGCCGCGAAGCTGTTCCTCGAGGACCACCGCCTGGAGATCAGCCACAACACCAACCCCCGCAAGGGCCCGGCCGCCGAGTCCATGTGGAACACCCCCCGCTGACCCTTCGACCCCCAGCATGACCCGCACCACCAGGAGCCGGTGGCCGACCCCGAACCCCGGGGCCGGCCACCGGCTCCCTTGCTGCCTATCCACCTTGTTGCTGCCCCCGCCCCGCCTTCCTGACCAGGACGGAGAACCTCCCCATGTCGATGCGTCACTGGGACTGGTCGCTGCCCAGCGGCCACACCACCTTCCTCGGATACGCCAGCGAGACCGCCGCTTCGATGGTGATGCTCGCCCCGATCACCGGACTGCCCTGGCAGGCCGCCGCCGTCACCCTCGGGGGCGCGGCCGCCGCCGGTGCCGTCCACGACCTGCGCGAGGGCACCACGGCCGGCACCCTCACCACCCGCGCCCTGTCCTGGGTCACCGCGGCCGGGTGGGCGTCCTGGGCGCTGGCGACCGCGCCCCTGACCTCCACCGGCTGGGCGACCGGCCTGGGCCTGGCCGCCGTCGGCATCGCCGCGAACGCGTCCGCGACCCGCTCGGAGTCCACCCGCTCTGAGCGCAAGCGGCTGCTCAAGCTGCGCCGCGAGTCGGTCGGCATCCTGCGCGACTGGGAAGACCGCATGAAGCGCGTCGCCCGGGTGGAGAACTGCGTCGGCAAGGACGTGCAGCACTGGCCCGGGAAGGTCGGCTACACCGTCGAGATCGACCTGCCCTCCGGCGGGACCACGGCCGACGACCTGAACGGCTACGGCCCGAAGTTCGCCGCCGACCTGCGCCTCGCCGACGGCTGCGGCGTCGAGATCTTCCCCGGCGCCAACCGCGGCACGATCCTGATCGAGGTCACCCTCAAGGACGTCATCAGCGAGGACATCCCCTACCCGGAGGACTTCTCCGAGCTGACGCTGACCGAGCGGTTCCCCTTCGGTCTGCACCGCAACGGCCAGGAGGCCATGGGCAGTCTCTGCAACGACTGCGGCATCCTCATCGGCGAGACGGACGCGGGCAAGACGAACACGCTGCGCGTCGTCACCGGCCAGCTCGCCCGGATGCCCGACGCGCTGATCTGGGCCATCGACATCACCGGTGGTGGCGTCGCCCTCCCGTGGATCACCCCGTGGGCCACCGAGGGCCTCGCGTCCGCGCCGGTCGTCGACTGGATCGCGCACACCGAGGACGAAGCCCGGCTCATGCTCAAGATGGCCGGGGAGATCATCGCGGCCCGCAAGGCCGGATACCAGCAGCTGATGCGGGAGAAGAAGACCGACAACAAGCTGCCGATCTCCCACGAGATCCCGGGCATCGTCATCATCACCGACGAGACCGCCTCCCTCCCCTTCGACGTCAAGGAGATGCTCGACAAGGTCGCCGAAGAGGGCCGCGCGATGCGCGTGCGCAACCTCGTCTGCGGCCTGCGCGCCACGCAGGACGTCGTCACCGCCACCATGAAGATCCAGGCGAAGTGGCGCGTCGGCATGACCGTTTCCGACGCCGAAGAGCTCGCGTACCTCTTCCCCGGCTACATCAAGATCGACCCGAAGGACGCGCCCGTCGCGGGCGCCGGGTGGACGATGCACACCCGCCTCGGGCCCAAGAAGCCCACGGCGATGAAGGTGTGGCGCCTGGTCGACGAGCTCACCGACAAGATCTGCGCCGCGACCGCCGCCCGGCGGCCCAAGCTGGATGAGCTGTCCGCGTCGGTGGAGAGCGGCGCGTTCTACCCGCAGCGGTGGGCGCGCACGCTGCCGGACCTCTACAAGGGCCAGCAGCTCACCGAGTCCGCGCAGCACGCGATCGACAACGCCGGGGAGATCATCGACGCCTCCACCCTGCTCGCCTCCGCCCCGGCCCCGGCCGGATCGGCCGGCACCACCCCGGCGGCCCCGGCCGCCTCGGTGCCGCAGGGGTTCGAGGGCTTCGGCGGCGCGGCGGAGCTGTTCGCCGCCGTCAACGCCAGCCTCGACCCGACTGCCGGGCCGATCGCGGTTCCCGCCGGACCGGCTCCGGCTGCCGCTCCGGCAGCGGCCCCGCTCCCCCGCCCGACCCGCCCGGTCGACCCGCGCGAGAAGGGCTGGGAGCTCCTGGTCGCCGCCGGCGAAACCGGCTACACGCCCAAGCTCCTGCACGAGGCGCTCCAGCAGCTCCTGGGCGACGCCACCCCGGCGCCGCGCACGGTCGGCGGCTGGCTCAGCAAGTGGGCGGAGGAAGGCAGGGCCATCAAGGACGACTCCGGGCAGTACGCCCGGTACATCGCCCGCGAGGCCGCCGCCCAGCAGCCCAGCACCGCCCCCGCCGAGCCGGCCGGGACGACGCTGCCCGAGGGCCTGGACGGCGCCCTGGTCCTCGAGGCCGTCGAACTGGTCGTGTCCACCCAGTTCGGGTCGACGTCGATGCTCCAGCGCAAGCTGCGCATCGGCTTCGCCCTGGCGGAGAGGCTGATGGACTACCTCCACCAGCTGGGCATCGTCGGCCCCTCCGACGGCTCCAAGGCCCGCGAAATCCAGGTCTCGACTGACGACCTGGAGGTGGTAAAGATGAGGCTGGCCGACGAACTCGGCTTCACCGCGCGCGACTTGGGCGCGATGGGTCTCGCGGCCGCCGCCGCTTCGCACACCAAGGAGTGACCATGGAGACAGCGGATGAGGAGATCGAGCGCCTGGAGGCCGAACGGCACTCCTACAGCGAGACCTTCAAGAACACATCCGAGGCCGACACCGTCACCCGCGCACACCTCCAGTCGGAGATGGACCGGCGCACCGCCCGGATCCAGGAGCTCCAGCAGCACCAGCCGCTGGGGTTCTTCGCCCGCTGGGGCCTGCGCGCCGCCGCCATCGCGGCCGTCTGGGGCGCCTTCGAGTTCGGCCCGTGGTGGGTGAAGGCCGGCCTCGGTCTCCTCGCGGCGTTCCTCGCCTTCTACAGCCTCGGCTGACCTCCCCGCCCCACCTCACGGCCCGACCCGGGCCACCCAGGACCCGCCCAGCCATCCCGGCCGGGCGGGTCCTTCGCGTTCCCCACCACCCTCTCCCCCGTCAAGGAGCACCTCGTGGAACCCCGCGACCTCACCCTCACCGACTACCAGCACACCCCGCCACACCCCGGCCCTCCCACCGCCGGCCTCCCGGTCGACGGACTGGAGCAGATCTGGGCACTGTTCCCCGAGGCCCGCCCCGGCGCCCGTCCCGGAGACCTTCCGGCCGCGCCCGCCCACGCCGCCGTCGGACTCCCCACCGACGAGGCGTACATGGCACGCGTCTACGACCTGGTCCGCCGGGAGGAAGCCCTCCAGTACCTCCGCGCGCAGTACCAGCAGGCGGCCCTCGCCCCGGTCCCCACCTACCCGCAGGTCATGGCTCCGGCGCCGACGCACCTGCTTCCGCCCGCCGCTCCGGCCGCGCCGCAGCGAGCGGTTCCCGCGTTCGTGTGGAAGTACAGCGCCATCGCCCTGTCGACCGGCGGCGGCATCGCGCTCGCCGGGGTCGGCGTCGGTGCTGCCGCTCCGACCCTCGCGCAGCTGCCCGCCATCCTCACCGCGACCGGCCAGGCCGTGATGAGCGTGGCCGGCCTGTTCGTGCTGATCTTCCTCGCGCTCGCCGTACGCGGAGCCTCGCGCGGCAACGGCGGGGGCGGCACCACGGTCAACATCCGCAAGGCGGTCTTCCGGCGCAACAAGTTCCACGGATGAGCCGGGCTGCCTGCCTCGCCCCCGCCCCGCCCGCTCCTGGGCGCCGGGGACGGGACAGGCCGCCCGGCCCGCACCACCACCGTCTCGACAAGGAGCAGCATCACCTTGGCACCCAACGACCCGACCCCGGCCGCCGACAACGACCGCACGAAGTCGACGTCGACGAAGAAGGAGTCCCGCCTCTCCGAAGCCCGCACCTGGTGGAACGAGGCATGGGACGAGGGCGGCACCCTCCACGAGCTGTGGGAGGACGTCCGGCGCGCACCCGACGCCGGATGGCACGGCATGGCCAACTGGATCAAGGCCGTCGCCGCCATCGCCGTGTTCTCGTTCGTCGTCCTGCTCTTCAACGGCGCCGTCGACGTCCTGCTGGACGCCGCGCACCGCATCCTCACCGCCGTGCCGAACGTCCAGGTCGGCGACAACACCTCCACCGGCGTGTGGGCCACGATCGACAACCCGATCCGCTCATACATCGCCGCCCACTCCGCCGGCCTGCCGATCAGCGCCTCCACCGTCTACACCCTGTGGCAGGTCACTGGCCTGTTCTCCCTGATCGCCGGGTTCATCACCCGCAGCAACGGGATCCGGCTGACGTGGCTGGCATGGGGGTGCGCGGGCATCGCGATGGTCTGGACGACGACCCCGGACACCTCGCGCACCGTCGCCACCGCCATCGCCGTCCTCGCCTGGACGTTCGCGTCGGCCTTCGCCCTGCGCGGGCTGAACCTGCGGCCGCGGGTCTTCTCCACCGTGCACACCGCCCCGCAGATCACGGTCCAACCGCAGATCCACATCCCGGCCCAGCCCGACGGCCCCGCCCCGGACAACGTCCGCCAGCTGGGCCGCTGATCCGGTCGCTCCGCCTGGCCACCGGCCGCCGCTGCCCGTACCCCGGGCGGCCGGCTGCCGGTGACCGGACAGGCCGACCGGCCTGAGCTCCACCCGCGCCCGCCACCCCGCCACCAGGGGCGGCGGGCGCTTGAACGTCCACGCCACCGACGACATGGAGGGTTCATCGTGCTCATCCCCCGGCCCCGCCGCAGGATCGGCCGCCCCCGCCCCACCATCCCCGGCCCCCGCTACCCCGCGCCCCAGCGCCGACTCCCCGGTACCTGGAGCAGGTGATGGCCGACCAGGACCAGGACCTGGTCGACGTCGACCCGAACGACCCCGGCGATGGCTCCTTACCGGTCTTCCGGTGGAAGCAGGCCGGGCGCGAGAACCTCGCGACGCGCCGCCAGTTGCGGGAGATGGGCCTGCGCCCCGGCGGCCAGGAGCCCGTCGCACGGATCGAATGCCGTGGCGGCAAGCGCTTCGCGTGGCTGTACCGGATCGACCTGGCGAAGCCGAAGTTCGCGATGACGCTCGCGAAGGAAGCCGCGCTCGACAAGGCGATGGCTGCTCGCCAGACGTGTCCCGGCCCCTGCGGCCGGCGCTATTTCCACTGCCTCCCGCTGAAAACCCTGGGGTCCTGCCTGGAGTGCTACGACGGCACGCCCGCCGACCCCGCCTCCTACATCGCTCCCCCGGCCAAGCACCTGCTGGCCGCCTGATCCGAGAGGACACCAGCCCATGAGCACCGCCACCCTCGCCGCCTTCACCGAGCCGGACCGCCCCAAGAACCTGCTGATCAGGTTCATCACGGTCGGCGGCTCGTACGTGGACGTCACCGGCCCCGGCGAGCACTCCGACAAGAACCGCTGGCACTGCCACGGCTGCGGCGACTCCTCCGACCGGCCCGAGGAGGACTTCCTGTTCTGCATCCGGCCGGACGCCAACAGCCACGCCGCCGCCTGCCGCGCCATCCCGCTGAAGTGAGCGCCCGCCACCTGCGCGGCGCCCTGCTGCTGGCCGCCGCCGTCCCGCTTGCCGCGGCGACGGCCGCCGCCGCGCTCAGGGCCAGCCACCTCAAGCTCTACGCCGACCGGCACCGCATCGAGATCACCGCCCGGCCCCGGCCGGGCTGCCCGCGCTGCCACGGCGAGGGCGGCTGGTGGGTCGGCGGCGCCTTCCCGGAGATGGAGGCGTGCGGCTGCTGGTCCGACCGGCGCGAGCTGCGCATCCGGCTCCTGCCCGTCCCGGCCTGGAACGAGCCTCCGTTCTGAGCACCACCGCCCCCGGCCGGAGATCGGCCGGGGGCGAAGGCACCACGGGGCGTCCGCAGCATCGGCAAGAGGCCGGCCGCCCCGCACCCCACCCCGAATCCGAGATGAGGAGCACACCCAGCATGACCGATCGCCTCCGCGCCATCGAGGGCCTCGCCCTGGTCGCCGCCCTGACCGCCGTCTTCGACGGAGTCCACGCACTGGGGGACCAGTTCGTGCAGAACTCGCACGACGCGATGACCAAGGGAATGCACGGCTCCCACCTGGTCTACAAGAACGACGGCAGCCCGGTGGAAGAGAACCCGTGGCGGCACGGCAAGGAAGGCCGCACCTGCACCGCCAGCGCGTACGGCCGCCGCTCGGTGAGCCGACATGTGGCCAGCTACAGCGCCGTACAGCTCGCCTCCACCCTCGCCGTCACCCGCACCCTCGGCTACCGCGTCCCCGCCGGCGCCCTGCTCACCGGCGCCGCGATCAACGCGATCACCCACGGAATCCTGGACAGGCGCGAACCGCTGCTCTGGCTCGCGGAGAAGGCCGGCAAGTCCGGCTACATCAAGCACGCCACCGTCGTCCGCAAGTCCGGCGGCGAGGGCACCGAGTACCCCAAGGCCGTCCAGGACGTCTCCGGTCCCGGTACGGCGCTGATGGAGTTGGACCAGGCGGCGCACCGCGCGATCGGCGTGGCCGCCGCCCTGGTCACCACCTGGATCACCCTGCGCAAGGGCGGCCGCCGGTGAGCCCCGCCGCCCGTACCCGGCTGGAGCGCGTCCGCGCTTCGGCCGGGATCGTGAAGCTCGCCGTCCAGCAGATCGAGGACGAACTGGGCGGTCCGATCGATGCCGAGTTCCTCGCCGAGACGCTGCGCGAGCTGTTCGACGAGGCCGACCCCAAGGGCGGCGTCCTCGGCTCGCTCAACCAGCTGCTGACGATGGCCGCGAGGGCCGCCGCGCTCACCGAGCTGAACGGCGAGGACTCCGAGTCCGCCGCCTGCGCGATCGAAGAGGCTGCGGCCTACATCGGCGACTCCGCCGGGATGCGCCTGCACCTGGCCACCTCCACCCTCCACCCGCAAGGAGAACGCTCGTGAAGACCACCTTCGAAGGCACCATGCAGCCGCTCGACACGACCATCCCCGACCCGGCGCTGATCGTCCTCATCGGCGCGGCGGGGAGCGGCAAGAGCACCTGGGCGAGCACCTGGCCCTCCACGCAGGTCCTGGAGCTCGACCAGTTCAGGGCGATGGTTTCGGATGAGGCCGGGGACCAGGAGGCCACCTTGTCCGCAGTCAACGTGATGCACACCGTGCTGGAGGCCCGCCTCGCCCGCAAGCGCACGACGGTGATCGACGCGACGAATACCGAGGAACGGGTGAGGGCCGGCCTTGTGCAGATGGCCCGGAACTACGGCGTGCCCACCGTCGCGTTCCTGGTCTCCACCCCGGCCTCGGTCTGTGTGGAGCGCCAGGCCGACCGGAGCCCGGACCGCGCCGTGCCCGAGGGCGTCGTACGTCGCCAGCACGCCGAAGCCGTCGCCGCCTTCCCCCAGCTGCGCGGCGAGGGCTTCGACCACGTCGTGTTCGCCGACAACATCCACCGCCTTCAGCCGCTTCTGCAGCGCGCCAGCGACACCCGCCGCCGCGAGCTCGGCTGGGACGGCGGCGACGGCCTGGGCGGCCTGCTCCTGGTCCGCCGCACGTTCGGCGCGGAGGTGGTGCCGCTGTGGCGGTGGCGGGACAACTCGCCGCTCGCCAGCGGCGACCGCGTCGGCGAGATCCGCCTCGGGCCCGACCGCCTGGTCCTCGCCCTGCGCACCGACGTCGACGGCGAGGGCGACGTGGGCTTCGACCTGCTGGTCGGCTGCCCGTACGACGACGACTGCGACGCCCCGGCGTGGCAGCCGGTCTTCTCGGTCACCGACCTGTGGAAGGCGCACACCAGCGACACCGGGCTGCACCCGGACGCAGTCTGCTCCGTCCACGGCGGCCCCGACGACGTCGACCAGGAGGCCGACGACCACGACCAGGACGACGACCCTGAGGGCCGCGCGGACCTGGAAGAGCAGTTCGCGGCCGCGGTCCGCGAGTGAGCCGCGCCGCCGACGGTCCGCACCCGCACCCGCTCACCCCGGCCGAACTTCTGGCCGGGGATGAGTGGGCCCACGGCTGCCCTGACTGTCACCTCCCGATCCAGGGCGGAAGCGCCGGCCTCGCCGCGCACCGCCGCACAGTCCACACCAGCGCGGGCGACCCGCGCCGCCAGATCAACATCCAGTTATGAGCGGCCCGGCCGCTCCCACCCCTTCACGGAGGCCCGCATGGCCCGCAAGCCTGTCACCTGGTACATCGCCACCCCCGCCGACGGCATCATCGAGATGTCCCGCGAGGCCGGCACCCCGGTGAACCTCTCCGCCAACGTCGGCAAGGTCATCGACCACCCCAACCCCTGCCGCAACAAGTGGTACGACGAGAGCCGCTTCTCCTACTTCCGCATGGTCAAGCGCGTCGGCGAGGCGTTGGAGGACACCGGCATCTGGCCCGTCACCTGGCCCGTCCGGCTGTGGATCGTGGAGCCGCTGGGCGAGACCGGCAACTGGAGCCAGCGCTACTACCCCTACCGGCTGCTCTCCCACCAGATCCGCGTCCTCGAGGAGACCGACGCCCACCCCGCGCTCGGGCCCTGCGGCCGCGACGTCCTGAACGTCATCCAGCAGGAGATCCCCGAGCGGGCCGTGCGCTGGGCGTCGGACTGGGACGCCGATCCCGAGGGCATGCGCGACCGGAAGTGGGACTGGGAGCAGTGCGGCGGCCCCACCTGCGGCAGCGGCCGGTGGGCGGACTCCGTCGCCATGTCGACCTCGCACGCGCGCCGCGAGTCGGCCGCCCAGACCTGGATCGAGCACCTCGCACGGAACGCCGTCGACCAGGCCCTCGCCGTCACCGACGCCAGCATGATGGCGCGCTGCTACGCCTACAGCCGCGCCACCGGCTGCGCGGTCGCCGCCCAGCACCAGGCCCGCTTCGAGCCGTACGTCCTGGACGCTCTGCGCGGCGTCGGCCTCGACTCCCCCGCCCCGGCCGTGGCCGCCTGACCTGCACCAACAGAAAAAGGCATCCTCAAAAGATGCCAATCCCTAGAAATGCATCCTTCGAGGATGCATTATGGATGTGCGGGGGTCACCCGGCCCCCGCCTCTCCGACCAAGGAGCCCACCTTGAGCACCTCCCAGACCTTCACCGCCACCGCCGCCGGCGCCGTGTGGACCGACATCATCAGCCACGTCGGCACGGTCAACGTCACCATCGATCCGACCATCAAGCACGCCGTCATCACGGTGAGCACGGGCGACGACGACGGCCCGCTGGCCGACGCGGTGCGCGGTGCGACCAAGCGGGAGAGCCGCTACCAGAACCTCGACTGCGTCACCGTCCGCGTCCCCGAGGTCCAGGGCAACACGATGACGATGGGCAACTCCACCTTCAGCTTCAACGGCGGCAACATGGTCGTCGGCCAGAACTTCGGCGTCGTCCGCGGCTCCGTGACCGGCATGACCATCAGCAACGGCGACGTCATCATCGGCGGCCGCAAGGTCGTCGAGAACGGCCGCGTCGTCGCCGAGCAGGGCACCGTCGTCAGCGGCGGCGGGATGGGCACCATCACCGTCGACGTGAAGCTGCCCAGCGACCAGTCCTCGGTCCGGCTGGAGACCACCAGCGCCGACATCACCGTCCACGGCGACCTCCAGGTCCTGGACGTCCACTCCGTCTCCGGTGACATCGAGGCCCGCGGCGTCCACACCCTGCGCGGCAACACCACCAGCGGCGACTTCGAGGTGGACCGGGTCGACGCCCGCGTCGACGTCAACTCCGTCTCCGGCGACATCGAGATCGGCGCCTACAACGGCACCGAGTTCCGCGCCAACACCGTCTCCGGCGACGTCCACGTCAGCGCGACCCCGGCCGCCACCGGCTCGATCGACGCCAACACGGTCTCCGGCGACGTCACCACGCGCGGCACGGACCACCTCCGCGAGCGCGTCGGCACCGTCTCCGGCAAGCACCGCCGCCGGTGACGTCGCCCCGGGGTGGCCGCCACAGTCGCCAAACTTCACCGGCCACCCCGGGCCTCCCAACCCGCTCCAAGAGGAGCAGGGGGCAGACACATCGTCCCTCGAATCCCCGCAGGAGCACCCCATGACCCCGCGCCCCGACGATGAGGCCCGCAACGAGCTGCGCGACCTGGTCGCCCAGGCCAGCCAGCGCCGCGACGACGGCCACGAGCGCATCGAGACCGAGTTCTGGCAGGAGATCGACCGCCTGCAGAAGCGGTACCACGGCGCGCAGCAGGACATCGCCGACGCCCTGGACGTCAAGCGCAACCAAGTCTTGAGGCAGACCAAGCGCTACCGGTCCACGGACCAGCCTGCCGCCAACGACTGAACCCCCCGGAGCCGTTCCGGCCCTGCCCACGCCGGGCCGGAACGGCTCCACCGTCTCCGCCCCACGGCGACCTGACGGGCTTCCCCGCCGCCCTGGCCTCACCTCCGAGACCAGGACGGCGCGGTGGCCCCTCACGCACCAGGCACGGAAGGAGAGGGTCGTCATGCCGAACCGCGAGGTCTACGAGGTAGACGTCCCGATACACGACACCACCAACCCGGCCCTGCGGGGGCTGCACGTCTTCACCGGCGAGGCGGACTCCCCCACCACGGCCCTGCGCCGCGCGCACGAGGTGTACGACGCCGCGCTCGCCGCACAGCAGGCCGGCCTCGACATCCCCGGCAAGCAGCCGGACAGCTGGGGAGCGCGCGGGCTGCGGCCCGGCTGGGAGCTGGACTGGCCCGCCGCGAAGGCCGGCCGCTGGCACAACCCGCTCAGCTGCACCCGCCTCAGCGACTTCGCGCTGTAGCTCCGCCCCGGGACAGGCGACAAGGCGTCCAAACCAACCGCCTGCCCCGGGCCTACCCACCCCGTACGAGACGAGAGAGGGAGATCCCAAGTATGGACCCCGTCACCCGCGTTGCGTCCCCGATCGGGCAGCGCGCCCTCATCATCACCACCCTCGCGGTCCCGCTCACCGGCTGGACCGTTCACGCGCTCACCCTTCACCGGCGCCTCGCGGCCGAACGCCGCGACCCCCTCACCGGAGCCCAGCGCCGCGCCGCGTTCGAGCGCCGCGCCCAGCGCCTGCTCGCCCGCCACCGGCAGGACTCCCTGGTCTGCCTGGTCGACCTCGACAACTTCAAGGGCCTGAACGACAGCCACGGCCACTCCGCCGGCGACAAGGTCCTCGCCGCGACCGGCGAGCGTCTTACCCGCTGGGCCGGACCGCACGGAGTCGTCGGCCGCCTGGGCGGGGATGAGTTCGCGGTCGCGACCCGTGTGGACACCCGGGCCGGAGACGAGGCGATGGAGCAGCGCCTGATGGAGCTGATGGGTGTGCTGCACGAGCCCGTGCCCACCGAGACCGGGCCCCTCGCCGTCGCCGCGTCGGTCGGCACCGCCGTCCCCGACTACCTCGGCATCCACGCCCTGCCTGCCCTGTTGCGCGGCGCGGATGTCTCGATGTACCGGACCAAGCACTCCGGCCACTACGGCTGGGCGGAGATCGAGGACCTGGAGACGCCCACCGTCAACGGCCGCCGCGCCGGCCGCCCCGGCACCGCGCTGGAGCGTGCCGCGTGACCGTCGACCTCGAAGGCGGCGACTGGATCCGCGGCATCACGATCCGCCAGCCCTGGGCCACCTGCATCCTCGCCGGGAAGACCCCGGAGAACAGGCCCGCGAACTGGCCGTGGCGCGGCTGGGTCCTCATCCACGCCGGGAAGGCGAAGCCGGACCCCGCCCTGCTGCGTGACCCGCTGGTGGCCACCGCGATCCGCGGCCGCGAGCTCCACCGCGGCGCGGTCATCGGCGTCGCCCGGCTCACCGACTGCCACCCGGACCAGGGCCCCGAGCGGTGCACCAGCCCCTGGGCGCAGAGGGACGTTCACCACCTGGTTCTCGACGACGTCCACGAGCTGCCGCTGCCCGTGCCCGCCACGGGCGCGCTCCCGGCCTGGAAGCCGACGCAGGACCTCGTGGACCAGGTCCTCCAGCAGCTGCCCCACCTGCGGCCGTGACCCGCAGAAGCCGCAGCTGCCACCCCGCCTGAACCCCTCCACCCGGAGGCCCCAATGAGCAGCACACCCCAGCACGGCACCGACCACACCCTGGCCTACCCCGAACCGCCGGCCTCGCCGCTCTGGCACCGGCGCGGCACCAAGGCCCGGCCGCTCACCCCCGAGGAGCAGCGGCGCAACCGCGAACTCCTGGTTCTCGCTCAGCACACCCCCCGACCCTGCTCCCGCACCACCAAGACCCGGGCGGAGGCCCGCTCATGACCTCTCAGACGCACCTCGCCATAGACGGCTACGTCGACGCCATCCCGGCCCCCGGCACCCACTGGGGCACCGCGACGTTCGACCTGATCCACTCCCCCGCCGACGCGGACCGGATCGCACCCGACACCCCGGACACGGTGTACGCCTGCACCACCGGCGACCCGCGCATCGCCCACGCCCTGCTGAACGAGATCCAGCCCGGCGACCTCCTGCGCGTCACCGGCACCGTCGCCCAGCCGGACGACCCGACCGCCCCGGCCCTGCTCACCGTCGACGCAATGGAGGTCCTGGAAGCCGCCCCGGCCCCGGTCCTGTACGACCTGGTGCTGGAGCGGTGGGGCGGCTACGCGGCCGTGTTCGACGCGGACCGCGACACCGTGCCGGTCTTCACCGCCGCCGGAGCCTGGGTCGGCGAGGCCGCCAACCCCGACGCGATCCTCGACCTGATCCACACGTACGAGAACGGCGGCGACACGCGATGACGACCGCCACCGCGCCGCGCACCGTCCTCGAACGCTTCCCCGCCGGCCACCCCCGCGGATCCTGGCCCGCCGACGACTACGCCGCCGCCCAGCGCGCCCAGGGCGTCGACGCCCAGGTCGTGATGGACCTGACCACGGACCAGTTCCTCGTGGTCACCAGCCACGCCACCGCCAAGTCCTGACCGCCCCGCAGACGGCCCGGGGCGGCCATGAGCCTACGAGCCCGGCCGCCCCGGCGCCACTCTCCACACAGAACGGAACCGCGATGCTCACACAGCTCTGGGTCGGCACCTACCACGGCGCTCACGACGGAGAACGCGTCGTCGTCACCACGACCCGAGACGACACGCAGCCGCTCCCCTACGGCCTGACGTGCACCTGCGGCCTCTCCCAGCGCCACACGGACCCCGTACGCCTGGACCGTGTCGCCTGGCGCCACACCCACCCCACCCTCTGGGACCGCTGGAAGCAGAAGATCCGACGGCTGCGCCGCCCCGCCTGAGCTCAGCAGGCGACCGCTGTCTGAGCCCGACCAACACGAAGGCCCGTACCCCCTGTGAACACCACAGGGGGTACGGGCCTTTTTGCGTTTCAGGCCCAGCGGGCCGCTACTTTCACGCGTGAAAGTAGACCTCAGCGGTGCGGGAAGCCCAGCGCTGTAGCGACCTTCGCATAGTCCTGAGACGGACGAGAATTCGGCGAGAGGATCGGCACCGCGCACTCGTTGCGGTAGATCTTGGTGGCGACACCGGACCAGTGCACTGGCGGCAGCAGTATGTCGCCGTACTCCTCCTTGAGCTCGTTGAACGTCTCCCAGTGCTCCTCGGTCCCGAACGAGGCTGTGGGAGCGGCGCAGGCCATCACGTACTTCATCTGCGGCCGGATCCCGCGCCGCTGGTACATGCGGCGCTCGCTGATCTCCTTGAGCTTCTTCTCCAGGCGGACCAGCGCGTCGGCCTCCTTGTAGGTGCACAGCACCGGCGGGATGACCGCGCCCTCGGTCTCTTCGTCCAGGAGCACGAGGGCCGTGACCGTCAGGCGGCCGTACGTCGCCGGAGGGTCGATGAGGACGACGTCGACGTCGAACTCTTCCGCCAGGTCGTCCAGGCCGTCCTTGAGCCAGAAGACGTTTCCGTCCTCAGCGTTGAGGATCCGCTCAGCGTCGTCGATGTCTGGGTGATCGAGGTCGCCGGGAGCGATCCAGACGTTCGGGATCTCGGTGAACGAGTCGTCGCCGTCGCCGTCCGGGTCGGTGCGATACCGGGCCTGGAGGATGATGTCCTTGAGCTGTGCCTTGTCCGCCATCACGTCGGTGAGGCTCTTCTGCCCCGGCTTGAACACACGACGGCCCAGCACCCGGGTGGCGTTGCACTGCGGGTCCAGGTCGATGACGAGGACGCGGTAGCCGCGTAGGCCCAGCTGCACGGCGAGGGCCGTGGTGGTGGACGTCTTGGCCGTGCCGCCGGCCTTGAGGGCGAAGATGAACACCTTGTAGGCGCGCCTGAGATTCTGCGCCCTGGTCTTCGCGAGTGTGCTGGTCATCTGGTCTCCGTGGAGGCTGAGCCGTCCTGTCGGGGGCGGGCGGTCACTGTTTCCCGCGTGAAAGTAGCTCCACCTGCTGCTGCTCCCACTCGCTGAGCTGGTACGAGGCGCGGCTGGTGGCGAGGAACTGAACGTGCGCGACGTCGCGAGCGTCCCACGCCCGGTCTGGCTGAGCGGCCCGTACTTCGTCGGCAGCCAGGCCGATGGCGAAGGCGGCACGGTGCATCAGGCCGGAGTCCTCGGATGCGGCGACGGCCGCGAAGTAGTCGGTGGGGCGCTTCTTGCTGGACGGCCCCTTCTTGAGCTCCACCAGCCACGCGTGGGCTTTGGCCGCGGCCTGCTTCCACTCGTTCGGGTTGAGCACCACGGTGACGAGGCGGGCGTTCGACTCCGCTCCCTTTGCGAACCGCTCCTCAGCGAGCAGCAGTCGGCACGCCAGGTCCCGCTGGTCCGCCGCAGCCTTGCGGAGCACCTCGGGATCGACGGCCGGGGCCGGCGAAGCGGCTGGCGCGGCTCCATCGGTCGTCTCGATGACCGCGACGGCGTCCGGGGCGGCAGCGGTCTCGCCCTGCGGCGCCGCGTCGCTTCCACCGGAGGGTGCTTCCGGCTTCGGCGTCTCACCGGAAGGGGCCTGGGGCTCTCCGGCCTGGGGGCTGCTCTCGTCTCGCGGCTCCGGTACAGCCACGGGGGAGGAGGGCGAGTTTCCCGCGTGAAACTGGGGCTGCCCCTCCAGGGTCAGCCGGTTCTTGGCCGCTTCGACGGAGAGCTTCTCGTCTCGCATCAGCTGCCAACCGCGCAGCTGGAGAGCGTGGGCCTCCGGAGACTCCTTCTTCCCGTCGGCGTCCTTGAGCAGCGAGAGCGAGTAGCCGGCGCGCATCGACAGGTCCCCGATGTGAATCGCCTGCTGAACTTCTTCGGGGAGCTTGAGGAGCGCGAGGTACTTCGACACCGTCCCTGCGGTGTATCCGGCCCGCTCGACGACCTCGTCGAAGCTGAGGGCCCGGTCTTCGTCCTCGTGGACGCGTTGGCGCAGCAGGTCGATCGCCAGGGCCTGCTCGATCGGCGAGAGACCGGCGCGGCTGTTGTTCTCGGAGACCAGCTCTTCCTCGACGCGGCGGTTCCGGGCGAGGTCATCGCGAAGGACCGCAGGCATGATGCGTCCCGTCGCGAGCGCAGCCGCGTGCCGTCGGTGGCCAGGCCCGAGGATGAAGGTTCGGTCAGGGTGCTTCACCCTGGACGCCCACTGCGGATAGCACTCCATGAAGACCTTGGTGTGCATCACGATGCCCGGCGTGTGGACACCGCGCTCGCCTACGTCAGCGATCATCGCGTCCATGTCCCGCAGCTCAAGCCGCATGTTCATCGGGTTGGGCGAGATGGTCTCCGGGTCGAGCTCCAGGAGCTCGCCGTCCTCGGGAGGCAGAGCGTGGATGTCCTGGCTGCCCGTGAGGCCGGCCTTCTCGCGGTCGGCTCGTAGAGTGCCGCTACCGCCGCCCTCGCCCTTCTTCTTACGCTTCGGCCGAGGCAGCGGCGTCGTCATCTTTTCCTCCGGGGTGGTGCAACCTGTCGGACCGAACCCTAGCGGCCAGCCGCCCCTGGCCTCAGCCGGACCGACTTGGTTTCACGCGGGAAAGTAGCGGGGGGACCTCGCGTCAGGGGCCGGTGAGGATGTCGTGGGTGCCGATGCGGCGCCAGATCACGTGCGGGGTGCCGGGACGGAGCGCCGGACCGTACTGCCAAGTCGCGCGGCCTGCGGGGCCAGCGCCCATGGACCAGGTGAGTTCGTAGACGCCGGATGCGCGCTGGACACGCTTGACGCGGAGGCCGGCGCGGAATCGTCCTCCGGCACGCAGGTCCTCGACGAAGGCCGCCACGGTCTGGCGGAATCGGCGGCGCTGTTCTGGGGTGAGGCGGTCCAGGTCGGTGGTGAAGCGGGGCAGGGCTTCGTAGGTCGGCACGTCGGTCCTCCAGGAAGCACGAAGCCCCCGGCGTTGCCGGGGGCGGTGGGTGTCTCGCTCGGGTGTGGAGTCGGTGGTGACGAGTGCGGGTGGGACGTCCTTGGTCGTCGCCGGGGGGAGCGGTACGTGAAGGTGCGCTGGGTACGGCTGGAGTCGGTTACCTGGCGTTTTTGAGGCGTGTGAGGTGGGTGGGGCTGGCTGTCGCGCAGCATTTGCCTGGCCCCAGGTGGTGTTCGCCTGGCGGGCCAGACGTCGCCTCAGATGCCCGCCAGGCGGGATCGGCCGTGAAGTTGCGGTGAACCCTCCCGCCTCACGGGATCGGGCTTTATTCGCAGGTCAGAGCCGGTGTTCGCTGCCGGGATGCTGAGTGTTGCGAAGGTTCAGAGGCGGAATGCGTGGCGCTACTACGTGCGTGGGGTCGCCTTCGGGGACGGCCGACGCCCGGTCGGCCAGCCCCTGAAGGGCGCCCTGGAGAAGGCCGGCCTTCCGCCCGGAGTGTGGATGGGGCGGGGCCTGGCCGCGCTCGGGCTCACCGCCGGGCAGACGGTGACCGAGCGACAGATGGAGTTGGTCTTCGGGCAGCTCCGGCACCCGGACGCCGACCGGATCGAGCGCGAGCTCCTGGACGACGGCGCCGCCCCGGAGGCGGCCCGCTTGGCCACCGTCCTCGGGCAGCCGATCGAAGAGATCGAGGGACGCAAGGCGACCCCCTTGTTCGCGCTCGACTACACCTTCCGGGCGCAGGCGTCCCTGATCGTGCTGTGGGCGCTGGGAGACGACCACACCCGGCGCGTCATCGAGCGGGCGCACGAGCGGGCCATCGCCACCGCGCTGCGCTGGCTCGAGGATGAGGTCGCAGAGACCCGGTGGTCGTCGGGCCGTCAGCGTGCGAAGGCACCGGCCCTGGTGGTCGCGAAGTGGCGGCACTGGGACAACCGGGACGGCTTTCCTCTACTCCACGACCACTGTCTGGTCCTCAACCGGGCGCAGCGCCCGGACGGCTCCTGGTACGCGCTGGACACGGTCCGCCTCTACCAGCACGTGGTGGCGGCCGGGACGCTCTACACCCTCACGATGACGACCGAGGTGTGCGAGGAGCTCGGGCTGGCGACGGTGCCCCGGGAGGTGACGCCGGGCCTGCGCCCCGTGATGGAGGTGGCCGGCGTCGACCAGGAGCTCATCGACTGGTCCTCCACCCGTCGCGAGCAGATGGCGCCGGTGCTGGAGCGCCTCACCGACGAGTACGTCCAGGAGCACAAGCGGCTGCCCGGCGAGCGCGGCCGCCACGGCCTGGGCTGGTGGGCGGCGCAGGACACCCGCCGGGCGAAGAAGACCCCCAAGCCCTTGGAGCAGCTGCGCGCGTGGTGGCGCACCTCCGCGATCCTGCGCTTCGGCAAGGAGATGGTCGACGGGCTGCTGGAGCGGTGCCGTGCGGCCGGGAAGGCGATCCGGGCCCGGGTCGGCCCGGTGGTGGACACCGCGCTCGCCGCCGTCGACGTTGCCGCGATCGTCTTCACCGTCCGCAACTCCTTCGCTCGCCGCCACGTCCTGGCCGAAGCGCGCCGGCACCTGCTGGAGACCCTGCGCGGCCGTGCGTTCACACGCGGCCTGGACGACTACATCGCGGATGCGGCCCTGTCCCGGCACTCCCGTCAGCTCACCGCGCCGCAGAAGGGCCGCCGGGCCCCGGCGCCGGATCAGCTCACCTACACCGCGGACTTCGCCTGGCCGCACCGTTGGTGGATCGCTGGCACCGGCGGCAAGCCGCCGCGGGAGTCGAGCCGCTACGAGCGCGCCCGGGTCGCCAGCCTCGCCCTGCAGAACGCGATCCGCGACGCCCGGATCCTTGCCTCCGCGCGGGACGGAGCGCCGGCCGCGACGGCATCGGCCGCCGCGCGCGATGAAGACCAGAACCACGACCAGGCGGCGCCGCACGCCGTCGACCACCCGGACCGGGACGCCGTCCTCACCCCGGCGCAGCAGGCCGCCGCTGTTCACGCCCACCAGCAGGCCGCGATGCCCGAGGAGTACCTGGAGGGCCGTACGACCGATCCCGCGACGTGGCTGCACACACCGAAGAACCTCGCCCGGCTGGCCGCCTTCACCCAGGCCGCCGAAGCCCGCGCCCGCATCGTCGCGGACGGACCGCAGCCGCAGCAGCCGGCCAAGGATGCCGACGACCCCGCCCGCCAGCAGCAGCACCACACAGCGCAGCCCGATCAGGGCAGGGGAGCGGGCCGGGACCGCTGACGGGGACGCCAATCGGCCAGCGGCTGGCCGATTGGCGACTTCACCCCCGAGGCCCGGCGGACCGGACTGAGAATCGGGGCGTTGGCACCCGGCACGGGAGGAACCTTGACCGACCTGCACGAACCGCTGGAACCGCTGGAGAGCTACCCCGACGAACTGCCCCCGCCCCGCCAGCGCGGCGACGTGAACCTGGTGGGCCTGCTCAGCATGGCCGACGACCTTGCCAAGACCGTGTCGGCGCTCCTCATCCGGGCGAGGTCCTCGGGCTCGGAAGTCCAGATCATGCCCCGGGAGATGATCCAGAAGAATCTGGAAAAGCACGCTGAGGAAGTCCTGGGGAAGGTCGTCTACCTCCAACGCCACGCCCACGCCGCGCTGCTCGGACGGTGCGTGCTCGGCGCGGACTCCAAGGAGGACTGTTCCACCGAGGGCGCCAACCTCCAGCTCAACGTCTGGGATGAGCACACCCGCCGGGACATCGTGGAAGACGGCACCACCGGCTGCGTCGCCCACACCATCGAAGCCGCCCGCCGGACCATGGCCGACCCCGCCAGCGAGAAGATCGTGCTCGCCTTCGTCCGCGACGCCGAAGGACTCGCCGTCTGCCGCGCCCTCGGACTCGGACCGGACGATGCCGAGCAGTTCTTGTACGGCGGCCTCACCCTGCGCCCCGAACACCGCGTCGGCTGACCCTCCCCCTTCCCGCGGCCGCGCCCGGCCGCCAAGCCCCCGCATTGGAGCGCCACGTGCCCTACGAGGCCCGCGATCTGAACCTGACCGATCCGACGAAGGGCTACCTGAACTTCGTCCTCTACACCGAGCCCCAGCGCGGCGCCGCCACATCGTCGCTGAACGCCGTGCTGGACATCGAGGCTCAGCAGACCGTGACACCGCACTTCCAGGAGTGGCTGGGCAGGCTGGTGCGGTGCGAACCGAACGCGATGCACTGCACCCTCGTGCGGTCCACGGACATCCCGACTCTGTTCCACCCGTGCGTCACGGAGGACCCCAGCAGCCCGTCGGCGATCAGCGGCTCAGGCTGCATGTGCCGCCGGACCTTCTACGACCCCGAGTACGGGCTGCCCGTCGTCGGCAAGCACTTCAAGCACGCGGGTGCCGGCGGCACGGACCAGTGGAGCTACACGACGTACGCTCCGCTCGAACTGCGCCCGGACGACGTCTTCAGCCGCTTCCACACCGGCCGCGGTCTGTTCTGGGCCCGGACGGACAAGGGCGTCCTGTCGTTCCTTCCGCAGAGGAACGGCCTGGGCTACGAGATCGGGTACAACGGCGGCGGCCCGCATGCCCTGGCCGCCTACCTCACCCAGGTCGCCACGACGGACGGGCAGCACACGACTGCCGGCGCCCAGTACGAGGATGCGCACCCGGCGATCGTTTCCTGGACGCAGAGCAAGGCGGCGGACCGTGGCACGAACGAGCTGTCGCTCAGCGACCTCGAGGCCATGATGCAGAGCTGACTGCCGTCGCATCCGGGCGCCTCACGGACCAGCCGTCCGTGGGGCGCCCGCGTGTACGCGCGGACCGGCCGCGCTCCGCCTCGCGGGACGCAGGGCGAAGTCGTCGGCGCACCTGCCGGGACGCGATCGACGCGCACGTCCTGGAGGTGACGGTCAGGGGCGAGGGTGCGAGACCACACCCGACTACGGAGGCCCGCATGGTTGAACCGGTCCGGTTGTCCCTCTCGCCGGAGCAGCGTGAGCGCCTGGAGCAGCTCGCCGACGCCGCTCGGCTGCGCATGGCGCTGTACCCGTTGCCGACGTCGCCGCGCGTCCGTGGCCGCTCCCGCTCTCGGCAGTACCCCGGTGGCCGGCCGAACCTGTGGCGCACCGCGCGGGGCCGGCGCCGGGGCTGAGTGGGCACGGTGGAGTCCACCGCGCACCGTGCACGGAGGGGAGTGGAGTCCACGGTGGTGCGGGTCGGCCGGTCCACTCGGTGCGCTCCATCCGGTGGGGGAGTGCGGAACATCCCGGCATCCGGTGCGGTGGTGCGGTGCATCGGGTGCACCGGTGCGGCCACCGACGATGCCGTGCACTCCCACCCGCCGCACCACCGCACCGGCGCGCCGCACTCACCGCACCGGTGCGCCGCACCGCACGTTCCACTGCCGCGCGTCGGAGTGGCCGCCACTCCTGTCCGCTCCACTCGATGTGTGTACGGAGGGTGACGGTGCATCGGATGCGGTGCACTCGATGCACCCCCCTTGACCGGGTGTGCCGCCGGATTCCACCCAGCCCATCGGATGGAAAGCAACCCTTGTCCACCCATGAGTTTCGGCGTGATCTTCGACGTTTCCCCTTGACACACTCCGCTACCACCAGCGAGACGCCCAGCACCGTGCCCTTGATGCCCGGTGCGGTAGGGGAGATCTCTCCCTCCCGGCGCACCGCGCACCGTCACCGTCCGTAGGGGTGGCGCGCGGTGCGGAGGATGCCGTGCATCGCCGCATCGCGGTGCGTTCCACCGGGTGGGAGTGCACGACATCGTCCGCACCGAGTGGAGAGTGGAGGCCACCGTGAAGCGCACCAGGCGTGGGTGGAGTCCACTCGGTGCGCTCCATCGGGTGGGTGGTG
Organism: Streptomyces sp. cg36; assembly: GCF_041080675.1. NCBI lineage: Bacteria > Bacillati > Actinomycetota > Actinomycetes > Kitasatosporales > Streptomycetaceae > Streptomyces > Streptomyces cyclosori. Next base: position 44,967 of record NZ_CP163522.1, read on the forward strand.
CGTTCCATTGCGCGCAACTCAACGCACCATGCGCGCGCCGGTCCGCACCCGCGCGCCACCGCCCCGGCCATCCGATGCGCGTGGCGCGCGCCGCCCGCCGCGTGTCGGCTTCTACGATCCGCGCGTGGGAGAGACCCCGGCACAGAAGGCCGCCAAGGCGGCACGCGGGCAGCAGCCGAAGAAGAGGCCCGGCAAGGCGCAGCGCGAGGCGATCAAGCGGGCGCAGGCGGCGAAGAAGAAGGCGGGCGGCGGGAAGCCGGGCGCGAAGAAGACGGCGGCGAAGAAGACGGTGCCGCTGCCGCGCGGATCGGTGCGGGCCGCCTACCCGGGCACCTGCCCGGCCTGCTTCAAGGACTACGCCAAGGGCGAGGTCATCACGAAGGTGACCGACGGCTGGGGACACCCCGGCTGCGCGCCCCGGAAGCTGTCGGCAGCCGAGCGCGAGTTCGCCCGGAACAAGGCCCGGATCGAGAGCGGCGAGACGTTCCGCGGCCAGAAGCCCTCGGACTGGCGGCGCGGAGCCTCGCCGTCCAGCACCCGGCCCGCCCGCTGAACTCCAGTCGGGAGATGTGGCGTCGGCCACGGACAAACCCGCACGACATGGGGGTGGTCAAGGAGGAATCGGACACCCCCTCTCGCTGATCGTTAGACGACGGTCAAGGGGTGCTTCCTCACGGTGGCCCCGGCCCGCGCGCACATCCGCGTACGGGCCGGATGACTGCCGACCCGGCCCGCAGGCCGGAGAATCCGAGGACACCGTGCCCGCCGACCTCACGCCCGCCCCCGCCTTCGAGCCGCACGAGCCGGCCGACCGCAGCCCCGTTGACGGCGTCGACCAGGCCCCGCCGGCCCCCTCCATGGGCCCCTCCATCGCCCCCTCCACGGCCACTTTGTTCGCCGGACGCGTCCGCGCAGGTCAGCCCGGGAAGTCAGGGTCCGGCGATGCGTTCGACAACCCTTCTAAGAAGTCATCTCATTTGGAGAGCCTGCGGTAGCAGATAAGAGTGCAGGCGATGCTGGTGAAGGCGAGGAAGTGGACGGCCTTGCGTTCGTAGCGCCGGTGGAGGCGGCGGCAGCCGGCGAGCCAGGACATGGTGCGTTCCACGGTCCAGCGGTATTGGCCCAACCGCTGCGAGGACTCGATTCCCTTGCGGGCGATGCGGTGGGTGATGCCGCGTTCGCGTAACCATCGCCGCAGGTGGGCGTAGTCGTAGCCCTTGTCGGCGTGGAGTTTCCCGGGCTTGCGCCGTCGGCGGCCGCGGCGTGAGCGGATCGGCGGGATGGCCTTCACGAGCGGGATTAGGGCCTGGCTGTCGTGGAGGTTGGCACCGGAAATGCCGACGGATATGGGCAGACCCGACCGTTCCGTAATCAGGTGGATCTTCGAGCCGTACTTGCCCCGGTCGACAGGATTCGGACCTGTCAGGTCCCCCTTTTCAGGGCTCGCATGTTCACCGAGTCGATCGCGCAACGCGACCAGTCCAGCTCGCCACGGGCACCGAGTTCGTCGAGGACCAGGCGGTGGAGCTTGGCCCACACCCTGGCCTTCGACCACTCCGAGAACCGCCGGTGGGCGGTCGCTCCGGAGGGGCCGAACGACGCAGAAGGCAGCTGCTGCCAGGTACAACCCGACGTGGCCACGAAGACAATCGCGGCCAGTACTTCCCGGTCGCCGTACCGACGCCGACCCCCGCCCTGCGGCCGCGACGGCGCCTCCGGCACCACCCGTTGGAACAACTGCCACAACTCGTCCGGCACCAGCCGCTCAACGATCCCCACCATGACGGGCAGCTTACCCAGCCAAATGAGATTACGTCTAAGTCTTTGAAGCAGACATGGAAGCCGACCCACACCAGGAAGAAGGAAGTGCTGAAGGCTCTGGGGATCTTCCAGAGGGCTACCGCTGAACACCTGTGGCGGATGCTCCGGCCCGGAGACCGGCACGACCGGTGCACGAGGGACACCCTCAACGCCCTCAAGGGCGAGGGGAAGGTCCGGGTGGAGACACGACTGGAGTCGGGACACCAGCTATGGGTGCTGACCGAGCGAGGACACAAGGAAGCCAAGCAGCTGCTCCCGAAGAGCGCGCGGATGTCCGTGCTGCGCAAGCTCCAGTACGACGACGACGGAGAGCCGGTCGACGGCGACGGCTACGACGAACACGCCGCCGCCGTCACCTCGACCGCGGCCGTGCTCACCGGGGCCGGGTACGGCACTCCGCTGTCCTGGCAGACCGAGATCGCCCACCGCCTCCCGTACGGGTACACCCAGTACGCCGACCTGACGATGCGCGCCCCGGACGCCGGGGTGCCCGCGATGCTCCTGGAGGTCGACCGCGTCAACGAGCCCGTCGACGACCTGACGGCGAAGCTGCGCCGCTACAACGACTGGTTCGAGCTCCTGGCACCGAAGGCCAACAAGGACAGGGAGAAGGCCGCCCGGCGGCAGGGGGCGGCGGTGCACGACTTCCGGCTGTGGTCGCGGATCTACCCGGCGACCGGGCGGGAGGGCTACGTGCCGGTGGCGTTCGTGTTCACGGGCAAGACCGCCGCGCAGCGCGAGAGCCGGATGCGGCGCCTGGAGCAGGCCGCCCGCCGCTACTTCGCCGGCACCCGGTACCCGTGGGCCGGGTTCACGGCCGTCGACTACCACCAGGCGGTGCCCGTGGTCGTCACCGAGCTGGAGCGGATCACCGCCGACCCGGCCGGGGCCGCGGGGAAGGTGTGGCGGCGGCTCGGGCGCGATGAGTGGCAGACGCTGAGCGAGGCCCTGGACAACCCGGACGGCGAGCGGCTCTACCGGAGGGAAGAGGAACAGTCCCGCCGGCGGCAGGCGGAACGCAAGGCCGCGGAGCGCGAGGCGCAGCGGCCGGTGTGCACGCGGTGCGGGACGAAGTTCACCGACGAACGCTGGCAGGTAACCGCGGGATCCTCGTGGCACGGCCAGTGGGACGGGCTGTGCGGATCGTGCGCGGAGCAGGCCGCCGACCGCGCGGAGGCTGAGCGTGTCGCGCGCCGCCAGGCGGAAGAGGCGGAACGCGCGGCGGCAGAAGCGCCGGCCGTGAAGCCCCGCGGGCTGTTCGGGCGCCGCCGGTAGCCGGGCGGCTTCCGTCTCCGGCCGGACAGGCGGCCCGGCCGGAGGCGAGGATGAGCACCGCGAACAACGACGTGAAGGAGCCGATCGACGTGTCCCTGGTGCGCAAGAACTGTGCGGTGGCCACCCAGCTGACGGTGGAGGAACACCGTGAGCTCGCCAACCTGCGCTTCGGCGCGAACGCGCTGGAGGACTTCACCTGGTGCGAGGTGGAGTCCGGTCACGAGGGCGAGTGGCACTACGCCCTCGGACAGACCGCCAGCGACGGGAACTGGTGGTTGCGCTGGCGGCCCGGGGCCCGTGAGCTGGTCAATCTTCCGCCCTGCACCGACCGCGACACCGAGCACGCCCCGGACGACCCGACGCCGTGTCTGCTGTTCGACGGCCACGACGGCCGCCACACCTTCGAGTTCGGCATGGCGAGTGACCGGCAGGGCCTGCTGCACCGGGCGCTGACGGTCGGCGATGTGCGCAAGGCGATCGAGGGCCTGGACGACGACACCGCCGTCCGGGTCGGGGCCGTCGCCACGGGCGTCCTGCCCGACCTCGAGTTCGAGGCGCTGCTCCAGGCGGTGGGCGAGGGCGGCGTCGAACGCCTCGCGCCCGGCGGGGGAGTGGACCCGGCCCTGGTGCTGCTCATCGGCCTGGGCTCGGTGAACCAGAGCGACCGCGAGGTCATCTGACCGGAGGCCGCCTTGTCCGCCCACGCCACCGGGCGGAAAGATCGACACAGACCACCGACGTCATCGAGGGGGAAGAACACGGTGAACAACACGCTGCTGCGTCCGGACGGCTGGCTCGTGCTGGGGCTGCCCTGGCCGGAGAAGACCCAGGACGGCTGGGGCGAGTGCGCCCTGGCCATCGCCCCGCAGATGATCCCCCGCCACCTCGTCAGCAAAGGCGCCGGCATCGCGCTCGACCTCGCCACCGGCCTGGCCCGCGACCAGAACGAGGGGCCCGGCAAAGCGGTCTTCTTCTCCGACGTCACCCTCTGGCTCGACAAGCAGGGCAAGGACTGGGCGGACTTCGGAGCCGACTACGAAGCCGTCATCGACGAACTCGTCAAGGCACCGGTCCCGCAGCTCTACATGACGCTCGTGCAGAAGGCCCACGCCATCCTGTGCGACGCGAGCCGCGACGGGGTGCGCCTGTACTACCCCGGCGGCCAAGTCGAGCACGTCACCCCACAGGTCCGCGCCGACGTCCACGCCGCGATCACCACGAGCCTGGAGCGGGACTGGCCGCCCTACATCCAGGGCCTCATCGACCGCGGCGCCCTCCAGACCCAGTAGCACCGCATCGCTCCCGCCTCGGGCCCGGCCACCCCGGCCGGGCCCGACGCCGTCTCCGCACCCGTTGTCGGTGCCGGCTGGAAGGCTGGTCGGATGAACGGTGACGAGCAGCTGCTGACCGGTCGCGTCTACGGCGCGGACCACGACGACCCGAACCCCGGCCCGCTCCCGCACCGGACCTATGCCGAACTGGTCGGCGGCCCGCTGGACGGCCTGCTGCTCGACATCCACGGCTGGCGCACCGAGGAAGTCGACGACGGCGTCGCCCTGACCACCGAGCTGTCCCGGTGGCCCGGCGGCCGCGCCCTTTACGACCCGCAGCCCGGCGAGCCCCGCACACCCGGCCCCGGCATCAGCTGCCGCTTCCACTACTCCGGCGACACACCCTGACCCCGGCCGCCGGCCCCGCCGCCCGGGGTGCCCTCGGTCAGCTGGGCGGCGGTGTTCTCGATCCACAGCAGCGTCCACTCGACTCCGGCCCGCCACCCGGGCTCCGCGCTGTCGTACCGGCCTTCGGCGTCGGCGCGGATGTTGGCGGCGAGGGTGCGCAGGTCCTTCTGCAGTCCCTGCCGCTTGGCCGCGTCCATGGCCTGGATCATCTCGTCGGTGATGTCACCGGGTCGCAGTGCGCTCATCGCCCCACCCTGGACGACCGACCCCGCGCAAGGCCACCCCTGCCCCTGCCTCGTGCGAAGGGCCTCGCGGCAAAGCCCTGGTCACCGCGTGATCTCCCGTGGCAGGCTCGTGAGCTTCCAGGCGGAGGGAGCGAGACGATGAAGAACGGCTTCGCGGAGACGCCGGGCGAACTGTGCCCGGACTGCACAGCGGGCCCCGCCCGGGAGAACGTCCGCGTCGCGGGCGGCACGCCGTACGAGATCTGGCATACCTCCGACTGCCCGGAGTGGACCGTCATGCAGATCAGCTTGGAGGCAGGCTCCCGGCGCATCAAGGAACAGGACGCGTGGGCCAAGGAGCTCTTCCCGACCGTGCACGAGCGGCTGAAGCAGGCTGCCGAAAGCCTGCCGCCGGGCAGCCCCGCCCAGCCGTTCGTCGACGCTCTGACCGAGCTGGTCCAGGCGCAGGCCGACACCACCGGCTTCGTGGTCCTGCACCGGTGGGTGGAGATCCTGGAGCGCCACTTCCCGCCCCAACTGCCGGACCCTGAGCACACCACCGAGTAGCGGTCAGGCGGCGTCGCCGTCGCCGGCCGGAAGCTGAGGCCGGCGGATCCGCTCACGCTCGACCTCGGCAGCGATGACCGCGCGCTGCGTCTCGCCGCGCTGCTCGATGGCCGTCCGCTCCGTCGCGCCGCGCTGCTCGATGTGCGCCTTCGCCACCCGCCCGGCCACCGTGACCGCCGTGGCGACGGGCAAGGCCGTGACCAGGATGCCCGGCCAGGCGGAGCCGGTGAGGGAGTCGCCCGGCTGGAGGTCGGTCGGCGGAACATCAGGCTCGTCTGTACTCATAGCCCTCATAGTCCGGCCCTCGCACCCCTGTTGACCAGCACAGTCACCCGTACGGCCCACAGGGGGCGGTCAGGGGTCGGTGATGTGGTCGGACTCGATGGACGTCACCGCTCGGGCAGCTTGCGGCGAAGACCGTCCATCGCCTTCTTCACGTCCCCGAGCTGGTCGCCCAGCACCCGCATACGCCAGTCCAGGCGCTCCATCCGGGCAGCGGCCGCCAACGACGCGAACGTCTGCGCCATCTGCGCCGCACCCGCCTCGCCCGCCAACGCCTTCTTGACGTACCGGGCGGCCATCGCCTCGTACTGCTTCGCGCGCTCCACCGCAGCCTTGAACTCGGGTGCGTCGTCGTCGTGTTCGGTCATGCAGCCCCTCCCAGGTTGATCTCTCCCCACCGTTGTACCGACCGCGCCGCACAGGCGGAGCCGCTGCCGATTTTCGGGCCGAAAAGTTGTCCACAGATCGCAGCTCAGGGCCCACTTTTCGCCGCGCTCTATCCACAGGCCAACGGCTTTACGGTTCGTGTCCGCTTCCGGGTGTGAGGTGCCGGGACGCACACCGAAAGGGCACGACCGATGGCACAGACGAAGTTCGACAAGCAGGTGGAGGAGACCGCCGAATCCCTCGCGTTCGGCATCGGCCGGTTCCTGGCCGGCCGACCGATGGACGGCGAGCGCAAGACCGACGCGACGTTCTGGCGGTCGGGCACCCGGGTCCTGCCGAAGGTCGAAGGCCGCGTCTCCCGGTCCTCCTACCGGGCCGGGTGGAAGCGCCTGACCTTCCGCATCAGCTCACTGGCCGCCGTCGGCGCGGGCGGCTACCAGGCCGGGTGGGTCCACCAGGACGCCACCGTCGCCACCGCCCAGGAGATATGGGCCAACCCCGATCCGGCGATTGCCGCGCTGGAGCAGACCGGGATCGCCGCCGCGTCGACCGCGGCTGTCGGGACCGCGGCCTACCTCGCGCTGACCCGCAAGCGCCGGGAGCTGATGCGGGAGTGGGTGCTCCCGCTCCACGAGGCCCTCGCGCTGCCGCTGCGCCTGCCGGAGCAGACCGACCCGCGCCGCTACCTCCACATCCCGCGCAACTTCTCCGAGGACGACGCGGTGATCCGCGTGGACGTGCCGGGCCGCCTGGACTTCTCCAAGGACCTGGTCGTCGACATCATCGCCACCAAGCTCGCCCTGGAGGGCGTCACCTTCTCCTGGCACCTGGCGGGCCGCGAGACGTACGTGACAGTCAAGAAGACCCGCAAGCCCCCGGCCAAGGCGGCCTTCAAGGACCCCAAGATGCGCGAGATCGTGGCCGCCGCCAAGGAGTCCGCGCCCGTCATCGGCATCGGCTCCGCCGGGCGGATCGTCACCGTCGACCTCGACGCGGAGTCCCCGCACATCCTGGTCAACGCCTCCACGGGCGGCGGCAAGTCGGTGACCCTGCGGTGCATCGCCTGCCAGATGCTCCACCACGGCTCGCTCGTGTTCGTCCTCGACACCAAGCGGATCTCCCACCCGTGGGCGTCCGGCCTGCCCGGCGTCACGTACTGCCGCGACATCGCCGACATCCACGACCAGCTCATCGCCCTCGGCATCGAAGGCCGGCGCCGTACGCGCGTCGCCGACGAACTGGGCATCGACGCCGACCCCAAGGCCATCGGTCCGCGGCTGCTGATCCTCCTCGAAGAGGTCAACGCGACGATGAAGCAGCTGACCCGCTACTGGGAGAAGACCCGCGAGTCCGGCGACCCGAAGGTCTCCCCGGCCGTCGACGCGCTCAACGAGATCCTCTACATGGGCCGCCAGCTGCGCATGCACGTCCTCCTGGTCGCGCAGTCCGCCACCGCCCGCGCCCTGGGAGGCCCGGAGGTCCGCGAGCAGTTCTCCACCCGCATCCTCGCCAAATACAGCGTCAATGCCTGGCGGATGCTCGCCCCGGAGGTCCATCCGGCGCCGAAGTCCACCAAGCACCGCGGCCGCGCCCAGGTCGTCTCCGGCGGGTCCGCGCGGGAGACGCAGATCCTGTTCTTCACCGAGGCAGAAGCCCGCGAGTGGGCCACCACCGGCAAGCCGGCCCCGCCCGCAGTCGGCGCACAGCCGGGTCCGGTGCAGCTGCAGAAGCCGCCCGTCGGCTCCCTCACCGACGCCTGGTCCACGCCCGCCCCCGACCTGCCGCCCGTCACCGAACTGCCCGCCGACCGTGGCGCGCTCGCCGACGCCTGGAGCCTCACTCCGGCCCCGGCCGCCGACCCGGGCGGCCCCACGGACCAGACCCCGCCGCCGCCGACGGCCCCGGACGGCGACGACCAGGCGGTGGGGCTCCGTGAGGCCGCCGAACACCATCTGCCCGGCATCACCCTGGCCGCGCTGCGCTTCGCCCGCGCCAACGACCCGGCCTTCCCCGACCCGGTCGACAAGCGCGGCGCCGAGCTCCTCTACCGCGTCGGCGACCTCAAGAAGTGGGCCCGCAACCGGCCTCGGGCCGCCACCGGCACCACCGACCTGGACTGACGGCGGTGGGTGGCGGGTCGGAAATCCGACCCGCCGCCCACCGATCCGGACCTGTCCGCTTTCCCCGACACGATCCCCCCGGCCCTGGAGAACACCCGGTTCACCAGGCACTACACAGAAGAGGAACACCCCGCCATGAACAAGACCGCGCTCCCCACGAAGCTCAGCTTCCACGCCCCCGACCTGCGCGAGCAGATAGAGGCCCTGCCCGAAGGGACCGCGCTCATCGGCATCAGCACCCACGGCGACGCCATCGCCGTCGACCTGACCGGCGAATGCCCGCACGTCCTGGTCTGCACCTCCACCGGCGGCGGCAGCACCACCGTGCTGCGCTCCCTGACCGCCCAGTTCCTCCACCAGGGCGCCCACGCCCTGGTCATCGACCCCAAGCGGATCTCCCACCTGTGGGCCAGGGGCCTGCCGACCGTCACCCACCGCGGGAACGTCGCCGGCATCCACGACGCGCTGGTCGGCCTCGGGGAGGAACTGGCGCGCCGCCTCGACCTCAACGACAGCGAGCTGGACGCCACGCCCCGGCTCATCGTCTCGGTGGACAGCGCCTACAGCGCGCTGCGCCAGCTCACCCGCTACTGGGAGACGTTCCGCGGCAAGGACGACCCGCACACCTCCCCGGCCGTCGCCGCCCTCGAGGCCGCGCTGTGGACCGGACGCGCCGCCCGCGTCCACGTCATCCTCGACGGCACGCCCGCCCCCGGCGTCCTCGGGGCCGCGCCGCACGAGATGTTCGGCACGGTGATCCTGGCCCGGGTCTCCGCCAGCACCTGGCAGCGCCTCGCCCCGCTCGCCGGCCCCGCGCCGAAGCCGAGCAAGCACGGAGGCCGCGGCCACGTCGTCCAGCACGACGGCGTTCACGAGACGCAGGCGATCTGGATGACCGACGCCGACGTCGTCACCTGGCTCACCGACCCGGACGACACCCAGAGCTGACCGAGCGCCGGACACGCCACGGGCCCCGGGGGAATCAGCCATGACATCCCCGGGGCCCGGAATGGGTTCACGCTGTCCAACGACCGCGCGTCTCCAGCGTCACGCGGTGGCCGGCTCCGGCACTTGGAGTGCGTCCGCGACCCGACGGGCCATCGCGGCCACCTCCGGTGGGAACCGGTCCAGCGACCCGAGGTCGTCGCACAGCTTGGCCCGCAGCCCGTGCAGGCACGCCATCGTGAACAGCACCTCCGGGCTGTCCTCGGGTTGCTGCGCGCCCTCCGCCTCGCGCTGCCCGCGTCCGTACAGCATTCGCACCGTCCCGAGCTCGCTGGCGTCGGCGGGCGCCGTCTGACCGAGCAGGCCCGCCAGGTGCGCCCGGTCGTCCTCCTGGGGTCCGTCGGCTCGACTCTGCTGCTGGCTGAGCTGGAGGTAGCCGTTCAGGGTCTCCGGGTCCACGCCGTTCTGCTGGCAGTACGCGGCGATCAGCATGGCCACGCTGTTCATGGTGTCGGCCGCGTCGGTGGACCGGTAGAGCGTCATCCGCTTCCAGTCCCGGGCGACGTCCGAGGCCGCGTAGCTCATGACCTCCTGGCAGCGCTCAACCGCCTCGTACACCATCTGGTTGACCGCGCGGCGCAGCGGCTCGGGCATCGGGGTGTGTTCCATGGCCGCACGCTAGAGGCCCGCGCGCCTGGAGTCCGCCGTCGCGGCCCCGCGCTCACCCGGACGGACCAGGAGCTGTTCCGGCCCGCCGCCCGGTGCCGGATGCTCCGGCAGCGGAGGCGCCCTTGACGCCGGTCCCGGCCTGCGGGACGGTCTGCGCAACTACGCGCAACCGAGTCACAGGGGAGTACGTGATGACGCTACGGTTCGTCGGGATCGACCCCAACACCGGCGGTGAGGGATCAGCGACGGTGTGGGTGGAAGAGGAGAGCGCGGACCTGGTCCTCCAGGGCGAGGAAGCCGACGCCCTCCTCAAGTCCCTGGTCGGCTCCACCCAGTGGGTCGCCGGCCACAAGACGGGGATCCCGCCGCACGAGCGGGTGATCCGGATCCCGTTCCACATGGTGCAGATCTTGAGGGAGGCGTGCGATGCCGCTGAACGCGCAGCAGCTGAACACCGCGACGTTCGCTGAGCTGCTCGCCGACACCCACCGCACGGCGGTCCACCTGGAGATGCGCGACCTGTACGCCGTCGGAGACGAGACGGACGACTACGCAGCCTTCCTGGCCACCGGCGTCCCCAACCTCGACCCGGCCCGCTCGTTCTGGCCGCAGTGGATGCCGCTCGTGCAGGACGCGGTCGCCCGCGGCGTGGTGATGCGCCGAGCGCGGATCGTCTCCGAGCCGGTCACCGACTACATCCGCTACGAGCACGCCATCACCCCGCTCAACCTCCAGGCCGGGGAGGACGTGCGCTGGCTGCCCCGCCGCCGCGCCTCCGACATCGCGCTGCCCGGCAACGACTTCTGGCTCCTGGACGACCGGCTCGTGCAGTTCCACCACTTCACCGGCACCGGCGACTGGGCGACCGACGGCAAGGAGCGCACCACCGACCCGGCCGCCGTCGCCCTGTGCCGCGCCGCCTTCGAGGCGGTCTGGGAGCGCGGCGTCCCGCACGAGAAGTACACCGTCCAGAACCACTGAGCAGAGCACCGTGAGCGCATCCCCATCGTCCAGCGCACAGGCCGCCCGCGAGGCCCTGGCCGTGCGCCTCAGCCACCTGCGCAAGGACGCCGGCCTTTCCGGGAAGGACCTGTCCGCCCGGTGCGGCTGGCACCCGGCGAAGACCACCCGCATCCAGAAGGCCGACGCCCCGCCCTCCGACGCGGACATCCGCGCCTGGTGCGCGGCGTGCGGCGCGGACGACCAGGCCGACGACCTCATCGCCACCGCCCGCGCCGTCGACTCCATGTACCTGGAGTGGCGCCGCCTGCACAAGGACGGGATGCGCAAAGTCCAGCAGAGCTGGAACACCCTGCACGAACAGACCCGCGTCTGCCGGGTCTACGTCTCCAACGTGTTCCCGGGCTTCTTCCAGACGCCGGCCTTCGCGACCGCCCTCATGGAGCAGATCACCCGCTTCCAGGGCACCCCCAACGACGTCACCGAAGCGGTCGCCGCCCGCATCGCCCGCTCCCGCTTCCTCTACGAGGGCGGACACCGCTACGTCGTCCTCCTCGAGGAGTCCGTCCTCCGCTTCCGCACCGCCGACCCCGAGGCGATGCGCGGGCAGCTGCGCCACCTCCTGGCGGTGATGCCGCTCGCCTCCGTCTCGCTGGGCATCATCCCGTTCACCGCGCAGCGCACCGTGTGGCCGCTGGAGGCGTTCTACCTCCACGACGACACCGTGGCCGTGGTGGAGACGCTGACGGCGGAGATCAAGGTGACGCAGCCGCGCGAGCTCGCCGACTACGCCAAGGCGTTCGCCGGCCTCACGGAGATGGCCGTCTACGGCGACGCCGCCCGCGACCGCATCACGGCCGCGATCGACGCCCTGGGGTGAACTTCCGCAATTTCCCGCAATCTCGTTGAGGACGGAGCCGGAGCCTCCGTAGCGTCGAACGACACCGACGCGACCACTCAGCACACGGAGGCGGTGCCATGAGCGCACCCACACCCGCCGGACCCGCACCCGACGGACCCGGCCTCCAGCGGCCCGACTTCGGCCGGCCTTCCCCCGCGCTGCTGGAGCGCGCCGTACGCGGCTACGCCCGCTTCCTCGTCGCCCCGGCCCCGGACGCCGACAGGGGCGACCACGGCCAGGCCGACGACGCGGCGGGCCTGCGGTGAGCGGGGCCTACGCCGTGCTCCACGATCCCGAGGGCCTGCTGGACGCCGAACTGCCCCTGGACCGTGCCCCGCACGAGGCCCTCGTCACCGCCGTCCTCGCGTGGAAGGACCCGGACCTCGCGCCCCGCGACTACGAGCAGATCGCCCTCCAACTCACCGGACACGCCCGCGCGGTCGCCGCCGACGTCCGGCGTCTCGCCGCCGCCCTGCCCAAGAGCGACGGCCGCGGCGCCCTCGCCGAACTCATCCTCCGCGAAGCCGACGGCCGCCTGTCCGCCCCGCTCAACGGCACCGCCCGCTGCGTCCAGAACCGCGCCCGCCTCGTACAGGCCCTCTACACCCGGCTGGACCGCCTCACCGAACCCGCCCCGGCCACCACGTAGTTCGCCGGGGGAGCGCCCCGAAGATCCCAGTCCCTACACGCACACCAGTGCGATGCCGCAGCTCAGGACCCCCGGGCATCGCACCCCAGTGCGTGTAGGACCTGGGAGCGGCCCCGCTGGCCCCGGACAGCGAAGGACCCCGAGCACCCGTGCGCTCGGGGTCCTGTCGCCGCTCTCACCGCTGCCGCTCACCAGTCGTCAGGTGCGCTGCCCACCCACGCGATCGGCCGACCTTCGCCGTTGCGACCCCAGTGCGGTTCCTCCATCGAGGTCTCGTGCCCGCCGGGCAGCACGCAGATCCGCCCCCAGCGCCCGTGCTTGCCCCCACAGAGCCCGGCGAGCCCGTCCGCGTCACCCGCCGCCACGGCCTGGTCGTAGCGGTCCTGGAACGCCTGGAGACGGCCGCCCAGCTCCATGCCCATCTCCGTCTCCGCCGCCTCCACCCGCTCCCGCGCCTCCTGGACGCCAGGATCGGACAGCACGGCCGAGATGACGTCCTCCGCCTCCGTGAAGGCCCTGGTGCGAGCGTGCCGACGTACGGCGTCCTGCACGCGCTGTTCCTCCGCTGCGCTCATCACGCCGCTCCTTCCGTGGCCGCCCACTCCAGCCCGAGGCCGGCCAGCGTCCGCAGCTTGTCGGCGGTCAGCTTGGTCCGGCGGCTCTTGGAGTTGGACAGGAACACACCGAGCCGCACCTCCGTCCCGTCCGGCAACGCCTCTACGTGGGCCCTGGGGACCTTCACAGAGCCCGTGCGGGCCTTGTACTGCGTCAGGGCCGCAACGCCCCTCTCGAAGGCGCTCACGGGCGCCGTGGACGGCTCCGTCGGCGCGGCCTGCTCCACCGGGGCCGGAGCGGGGGCGAGCGGGGTGACGCCGACGACCTCCAGGCGCTCGCGCTGCCCGTCGGCCAGGGCCGCCCACACCTCGGGCTTCCGCTGTCGCGCCAGCCACTTCCCCACGTCCATCCCGTGCACGGTGAAGCCGGGCAGCACCTCCGCCGGGCCTTCCTCGTCACGCACCAGCTCGCGCAGCGCGGCGTAGTGCCGCTGCCACTCGGTGGGCCACGACGGGTTCCAGTCCTCGTCTACGGCCACCAACGCGGCCTCCCACTCCGGGTGTTCGGCCAGCGCACCAGGACGGCGCAGGTTGGACAGCCACTGGCCGACCGGCTTGTCGAGCGCGGCCGCCGACCTCGGAGCGCACAGCGTCCAGTGCTCCGCGAAGTACACCCGGGCCGCCGCCAGGCTCTCCTGGAACCGCGCGTCGGCCGCCGACCAGGCCATGCCCAGCTTCTCCAGCCGCGCCGCGCGCCGGCCGTTCATCTGCCCGGCCCCGTAGGCGCGTCGCTGCTCCGCGACCCAGGTCCCCAGCGGGAACGCGCCCTCCTTGTGCTCGTACGGCACCCGGGCGTGGCCCTCGCGCTCCGCGTACTCCTTGAGCTTCGCCCAGCCGCGCGCCCAGTCCTGCCGCTCCGTGTCGATCACGTTGAAGGACACCCAGTTCGCGACCATCACCGGATCACGCGGAGCCGCAAAGCGGAGCAGGAGACGGGTTTCTTCCTCGTTATCGGCGGGCGCGGCACCGATGTATTCGGAGGGCTGCACGTCGGCCTTCTGAGGCTCCTGCGGAATCGCCAGCAATTCCACGGCCTCTTCATCGTGAGCCCGCAGACCCTCAAGGACTTTCACCAACGGCTTGTACGAACCCGAGGTGAACATGTCCTCCGGGCTTTCGTCAGGCTGGAGGAAAACCGGCACGATCAAAGAGGCGAGCTTCCCCTGTCCGGGCTTCTGGCGCAGCGCCCGGCCGATGGCCTGCACGATGTCGTGCGGCGCGCCCTTGGGGTCCAGGAGCGCCACGGAGTCCACGGCCCGGATGTCCACGCCCTCCCCGAGGACGCGGCAGTTCGACAGGACCGCGCGTCGGGCGGTGGAGCCGAACTTGCCCAGCACGTCCCGCCGGCGCTCGGGGACGTGCTCGCCGCACAGCCAGTCCGCCCAGATCTCCGAGGGGTACTTCTCGGGCTGGTCAGCGTGCAGCCGCTTGGCCACGCGCTCCAGGCCCTCCGCGTACGCCGCGGCCTCTATGGTCCGGTGGTGGAAGGTGATGCAGGTCTGGAGGTTGTGCTGCTCCATCGTGTGCAGCAGCGCGGCCTGGAGCGCCCCCAGGCGCTGCCCGCGGACCTCCTCGGTGTGCCGCTCCTCGCCCATCAGCCGCTCAGGTGTCACCACCGGGTCCTGGAGCTCCAGGACGATGATCTGGTACCGCGCCAGCAGCTTCCGCGACACCGCCGACGCCAACGAGAGCTTGTACAGGACCGGCCCGAAGACCTTCTCGTCGTCCATGGAGGCCGCCATCTCGCGCGGCAGCGGGTCACGTACCCCTTCGGCGACCTCGCGGTTCAGGCGCTCTTCCCAGATGCGAGGCGTCGCCGTCAGGTACAGTCGGCGGTGCGCCGGGATCTTCGTCTGGTCGTGGATGTCCGCCCACGCCTTACCCATCGACCCACTGGTCCGGTGCGCCTCATCGACCACCGCCAGGTCCACCGGGTCGAGCTTCTGCCCGTAGGCGCCCTCGAACGCCTCCACGAGCACGCCCAGGGACGCGTAGGTGGCGTAGATGGTCACCGGCCCGGCACTGTGCCACAGCGCCAGCTGCACGGGGTTGGTGGTGCTCCGGACGCCCAGGTGCCACAGCTCCGGGTCGTCCAGCGGCGAGCACACCATGACGGCCGGCCCCTTGTGCCCAGCCTCGCTCCACGCCTTCACGGTCTGCGCCAGGAGATCGAGGGTCGGCACCACCACGAGAATGCGGCCCCTGGGCACGATTCGCTTTGCGGAGGCTGCCGCGATGATGGTCTTTCCTGTTCCGCACGCGGCGTGCACCTGCCCGCGCAAGCCATTCCAGGGAATGCCGCCCGGCGGGATATCGAGGCCGCGCACGATGGCGGCTACGGCCTCAATCTGGTGTTCACGCAGTTTCACGGCCATTCCCGTGTTCTCCTTTTCGCGGAATGCGGCGCGTAATTGGAATGAGGGTCCGGCGCGGTGAGTGGCGGGCCGGGGTGGTGGTGTCTGGTCCCAGACTCTACACACCCGTACCCCGTGATGCATCACCCACGCGACAGCTTCCCCCTTGAGGCTGATACTTGGCCGAATATCGCCCCGCGCGTGCGGTTCATAGGGTATGCTGGCGGGGTATTGGTGAACGTGAGCGGCCGGTTTCGAGGGTGGGGGGTGGTCAGGGTGGAGCGCAGCGGAGCCCGTCACTGCGGTGGAGGCCGGCACTCGATCGGGCCGACGGTCCGTCACCCTTGTTGCGGGGGTGGTGGGCAGGAACCCCAAGCGCTACACAGTCCCGCGCGTGATGCACCTCCCCTCGTAGCCAGCCCCGGTGATCGCGCTTGCGCGGTCGCCTCCAATTCGCGCTTGCGCGAATTGCATTCCGTTCGGAATTCCGCTTGCGGAATTCCATTCCCCCGCTTGCGGGGGAATCCGAATTGCGCTTGCGCAATTCGCGCTCTATGCCCCGGCTTGCCGGGGCATATCC